>JALOMN010000123.1 GCA_025455445.1 Cyclobacteriaceae bacterium | reverse complement strand
ATTCATTTTCATGGAGGGTCAAATACCAAATGATTTATTTTATATCGAAAAAGGAAAGGTGAAAACCTATAAGGTTAATTATGATGGAAAGGAATTAATTACCGGCATTTATCAGGAAGGTGATTTTTTAGGATATGTTCCCTTGCTTGAAGAAAAGCCGTATTATGAAAATGCAGAAGTAATGGAAGATGCACAGATAAAAATTATTCCTAAATCGGATTTCCTTACTGTCCTGTATTCAAGTAAAGATGTAGCGCGAAAGTTTATCAGGCTCTTGTCAAATAACCTGGAAGAAATGGAAACTCGTTTATTGGATATTGCTTATCAATCTGTGAGGCAACGGGTAGCCGCTACACTTATCAACATCCATGAAAATGTGGTTACTCAGGGAGAGAATAAACTAATCTCCATGCCCCGGAAAGATATTGCCAGTATGATTGGTACGGCAACTGAATCGTTAAACCGCACACTCGCTGACTTTAAAGATGAGGGGTTGATCGAAATTTCAAATGAAGGACTACACATTATAAGCAAGCAAAAACTTGAAAAGATGCTGCATCGATAATATGTAGAATTACTTTTAGTTTTGGGAATTGTAGCGTGAGTTTAATTGAATAATTTTCTGTGCCTGAATTACCACAAATGAACCTTCGCCATAACCTGATTTGACAGGTTCTTGTTCCGTTATTTCTTCTATGGGTTTAAAGAGTGTTTGACAAAAATTAAAATGGTGGAATCCCACCTGGATAAGTTCATATACAATCTTATCTACCGAATGTAATTTAGTCTTTGTAAGTGGAATAGGATTTATTTTATCGAAATCGAGGTATTTAATAATGCTACGATTGCTGTCAATGAACCCAATAATAAGCGCCCCCTTATTTTTTAATACGCGCAAAGCTTCTTTAAATACGAAATTCAAATCATTCAGATTATTCAGGTGCCATGTGATAAGTATATAATCAAAACTCAGATCCTGATAGGGTAGCTTTTCAGGTTCTTTGATTAACGAAGTGATGTTCCGGTTGATGGATGGATTGTGGAAATATATTTTGGCATCAAGGGTTTCTTTGATTTTTAACACACGGGCGAAATGCCCTGTTTCTAATCCAATCTCAAGACCCCTTGGTTGATCTCCTTCTGGTATCATTTTTCTGATTGCAGCCACTTCAGACTCAAAAACAAATGGATTATGTTCTAACCATTCTTCGTAGTCTGAATTTTTAATGTCGAAGGGATAAGTGATATTCATTGCGCCTACACCGATATACAAGTATCATGCTTATTGTGTAAACCCGGAATGATTTTGATCTTTGAGAAGCAAGATAAAAATCATCGCAATATTTCTTGTTTAGGTTGATCATAGAGATGATATATATCACGTAGCTTCATTTTTTCTTTTTTGTTATTAATTATAATAAGGTCATATCTTATTTTTAATGGGGTGCCGATGGGAGCATAATAGTATAATGACCATGCATCGGCTTCTCTCATGCCAATGCAACCATTGGAATAGGCCTTGCCAAGGGTCATTAAATTAGTAGTAGCATGAAACATCTTGCCGTATCGCAGGCCGTTGATGACAGGCTCAAGTGATGGAATTAAAGGCATGCGCGTGTAATACCCATCATCCCGCCTGGTTTCTACATATCTCTCTCCGGTTTTAAAATTAATAAACACCGGGGCTTTTATTACATTAATAATTTTTCCATTGCCTATTGGCGTTCGCTGATTTAGCGTGTCACCTAATGCTTCCATATATTCTTTACTGTTTTGCCCTACGCGCACTTTGAAGTTAAGTACGGTATCGGTCTGTTGAATCACCCGTAATTGGTACTCGGGAATATTTACATCGATGCGGGAGGATAATAGCTGATTTGCAATTGCATTGGCGGAAAGACTATCAGGTATAAAAAGGCTGTCACCTTTCTGCAGTATAATTTCAATATTCAGGTCATACTGAAACTTACCTTTTGCTTTTTGAAAGTAGTAATCAAGATTGCGAAGAGAATCAATTAGCCATGGGTTATAATGCACCAGTATGTATGAACCTAGTTTATTATCGGATAGTATCGGAATTTGAGCGCAGACACTATCGATGAAATTTAAGTAATCTTTTACTTTTACATTGTAAGGTACAATCACGTGTGCACGTGTATTCTTTTTGACTAAGCTAGAGTCGGCTTCAATTTTATCAGACACCGTATCTGATAGGGTTATCGTATTTTGTTGTTGCCGACAACTCATAAGTATTAGTGTGATAAACGTGTATGTCAGGATTCGCCTCATATTCGACCGTGTAAATATCTATTCTTAAGTGAGCAGTGTGTTGAAGTAGTATGCCTTGTTTAGTATCCTTTAATTTTTATTCAGCAAAAAGGGCAGGGACTTTTTAAATCCTGCCCTTTAAGGACTTTAAGCAGTCTGATACTTTTGCACACAGTTAGTTGAAAATTCCCTTTTTAATTAAAGCCTAACCTAAATCAAAAAAATCACTGTGTTTCTATAAACTGCTCCTGAGGTTATGCCTGTTATACACATAACTTCATTTCGTCTATCTGAGTGTAAATGTATAGGGCAGAAGCCTGTTTCATCAATGATAAATGTTTTTGTATAGCAGGATATTTGTCATGATGATTGTTTTGTGCGGCAGATAAAAATCATTGGCAAAAGTCTAACAAGTATCGAAATTGCCTGAGCATTAATAGATTAGCATTGCTAATTCCTGTCGAATGAAAACGCTTTTATACCCGGCTGATTTTGGAATTGTAACTTCTGCGATATCGGAGTATGCGGCAAAACTTGCCAGCGATGTGAATGCTAAAATGGTGTTGGTATCAACTGGGGGCAGGAGCAAAATGGCACACGCTGTCTATACGCAACCTGGCAGAAATAAAAATAGAGACAGTCTGGATAAACTGCATGATTTGCTTACCACTTACTATCATATTCCATGTGCTGCAGATGAGTTGATAAGCTCAGGTAACGTATATAAAAAATTAAGTCTTCTGGCCGATAAGTATGATATCCTGTTGATTGGAATGAAACCTGGAATAGAGGGACAAACAAATAATCTTACCGATATTGACTACAGTAAACTTATACACGAAGCACTCGTACCTATTTTTCTAATACCTGATAAAATAGAATATAAAAGGATTCATCAATTGGTGTATGCGTATGATCACAAGCAAGAACCTAATCCGCCTTTGCTTACTTTATATTGGCTGGCTGATTGGTTTAATGCAGAAGTAAAGTTTCTTTCGGTTTTGCCTACCAATATTTCTTTGAAAGAGAGAACGAGATTGAACTTATCTCATCAATTTGTAGAGCACGAATGGAACTCTACAAGAAAAGTCAGTTTTGAAACTATTATAAATGATGATGTGACTTCTGCACTAGAGGGTTATCTGCAGTTAAATGAGGGCGATCAAAATGAGGTAATGGTGCTTTCTGTAAATCATTCAACAGTGTCAGAGAGACATTGGCAAAAGGGCGTGTTGAAGCGATTGCTCAAAAACGCGTTAAATCCATACATAATTATTCATCGGTAATTGAACCCAATGGCTCATCATTCGAGGTGATTTTTGTCATATTTAATAAGCCATAGTTTCTTGATTTTTACCGGGCGCTAAGATGATTATCCATGGTTTGCGGATGCTTCGTCTCAGGCGCATTTTGACCGAACATACTATTCAATAATTCATTTTTATACTATGAAAAAGATATCTGTTCTAAGTTGCATGCTCATCTTATTTGTATTTACAGCGTGCAAAAACGAAATTAAGCAGGAGGGAAAGAGTATACCACTTGCATATGATTTAACTGGTAAATCCATAGAGGTGTTTGTAACTGCGCAAGGCACAGATAAGCGGATTGCGAATGCAGGAGCATTGACTTTCGCTGAACATGGTCAACCGGTGGAAGTTCAAAACTGTGTGTTTGTGGATCCTACCCGCACCTTTCAGAGTTTTGTTGGAATAGGAGGCGCTATTACCGATGCCTCAGCAGAAACATTTGCAAAATTGCCGGAAGCCCAACAGCAGGAATTATTAACTGCCTACTATGATTCAGAAAAAGGTATTGGTTATACACTCGCGCGTACGCACATCAACAGTTGTGACTTTAGCAGTGCAAGCTACACCTACGTGACGGATGGTGATGCAGAGTTAAAATCGTTTGACATTTCGCATGATAAGCAATTCCGTATTCCGCTTATTAAAAAGGCGATTGCAACAGCGGGAGGTACTTTGCCACTTTATGTGAGTCCATGGAGCCCACCTGCATGGATGAAAGACAACAACAATATGCTGCGCGGTGGAAAACTAAAACCTGAATATTATCAAAGCTGGGCAAATTATTATGTAAAGTTTATTAACGAATACGAAAAAGAAGGTATGCCAATTTGGGGACTTACCGTGCAAAACGAACCGATGGCAGTGCAGACCTGGGAAAGTTGTATTTACACTGCTGAAGAAGAGCGCGACTTCGTGAAAAATTATCTTGGACCTACGCTTGCCAATAATAACCTGGGCGATCGCAAATTGATTGTGTGGGATCATAATCGTGATTTGATGTATCAGCGCGCGCAAACCATGTTTAATGATCCGGAAGCCTCTAAATATGTTTGGGGCATGGGCTTTCACTGGTACGAAGATTGGAAAGGTGGCGACAATATGTTTGGCAACGTAGCAAAAGTGCATGAAGCCTGGCCAGATATAAATCTGATCTTCACCGAAGGATGTGGTTTTCCATTCAAGTATGAAAATATTATTTCTGATTGGAGTTTGGGTGAGCGATATGGCCGTAACATGATCAATGATTTTAATAGCGGCACGGTAGCCTGGACAGATTGGAATATTTTACTGGATGAAACCGGTGGTCCGAATCACGTGCAGAATTTCTGTTTTGCTCCTGTACATGCAGACACACGCACCGGTGCACTATTGTATTCAAATGCGTATTACTACATTGGTCATTTTTCGAAATTTATCAGGCCGGGTGCAAAGCGAGTGCAAACATCTACCAGTTATAGTAACTTGTTAACTACTGCTTTTGAAAATAAAGATGGCAGCCTGGTGATAGTAGTAATGAATGGCACTGAGAAGAATGTTCCTTTCTATTTATGGATTAACAATAAGTCAGCGCAAACAGAATCACTTGCTCATTCAATCTCCACATTTATTGTTCGATAACTGAAGCATAAGCATTATCTTGGCCTAACTTAACATGACAAGCAGTAATTTGTAAAATATAATGAGTAAAAATTCACAAATGAAAAACATTGGCTTTCTGATTTTATTATTTCTTATCGCATGCAGCGCTGCGCCTACATTGGCACCAACTGTTAATCCGGAAGAAACAGGCGCAAAGGTGAGCCAATGGGTTACACTTCCTGATCGAAGTTTGCTGTTGGCAGGTTCCTATTCACTCACCTTTAAAGATGATAGTGGGAATGCCAATAAAATAGTTATCGATACTACGTTGCATTTTCAAACAATGGATGGCTTTGGTTACACCCTTACAGGTGGAAGCGCTCAGTTGATGAATCAAAAACTTACACCGGCAAACCGATCTGCTTTGTTGCGCGAACTATTTCTTACAGAGGGTAATGGAATAGGAATAAGTTATTTGCGCGTGAGTATTGGTGCCTCTGATCTGGATGAAAAAGTATTCTCCTACAATGATTTGCCAACAGGCGAAACAGATATTGCGCTTTCTAAATTTTCGCTCGCTCCGGATCGAGTTAATCTCATTCCTGTGTTGAAAGAAATTTTAATGCTCAATCCGGATATTAAAATTATGGGCAGTC
>JALOMN010000122.1 GCA_025455445.1 Cyclobacteriaceae bacterium | reverse complement strand
AAAATCGTCATCATGAATCCTTAAACTGTGGCGCTAACGGTGAAGTTCACTCACCGTTAGCGTTTTAGGATCGCCCGTGGCATGTGGACTCAAAAGCCACGGCAAGTTTAACCTCCACTAACGTATAGTCAGGAGATACTATAATGTTACTCGATCGTGATGGACAGTTAGAGATGCAGGATTTACCAGAAGTATTAACCTTGATGCAAAATCATAGCAAAGCCGGCATCGCGGCCATTCTTTCGGAAAAGAAGGGTCTGATAACGGATGTCGATATCACCAAGTATTTGCAAAGGTGTAAATGGCAGTTATTAAGTGAAATGGAAAAACTGGAAAATACCATGACGCGTGAGGAAGCGTGGGATTTAGCCATGGCCATCAATGACTTTTTCGACCACCTAGGTCGGAAAGGTTGAAAAGAATTCCGGGCTATGCAAATCTAATTCTTGGCCAAAATTTGCCCCTTTGGCCAGATGGGAAATTGAAAATTGTAATTGATGCCGGAGGCATCTGACGTTTATAGACATATATTATAAATAATCGCACGACTCCAACGGAGTCGAACTTTTTTGATTTATAATGTGCGATGCCGTTGGCATCGAAAATTAAAATGATTTTATCTTTCTATAAATATGTCACCCCGTTGGGGTGAATAGGATGGTAATAATTTGCGAATATCGGGTCAGAAAAAAAATTTTATGTGACTGGTAGTAATTTGGTTGCAAGGTAATTTATGCCGGAGGCATCACACATTTACAGCAAGAATTCGTAAATAAATCAACGACTCCACGGAGTCGAACAATTATCAGAATGGATAGCCGATTGCAATATTGATGGCTGGTTTCCAGAAATTATATTCTGTCGTCCATCGTTCGCCTGCAGGCAAGTATGGCGTGCGCACCGTATAAGCAAAATCCAATCGCGCTACCAAAAAATCAAAATCCCATCGCAAACCCCAGCCCGAGCTTACAGCAATCTCATCCACGAATGTATCGAATCTAAAATTGCCATTGGGTCTAGAGGCATCCTCTTTATATAGCCAAATGTTACCAGCATCCATAAACAACGCACCTTTGAGTTTACCGGAAATATTAAACCGGTATTCCACGTTGCCCTCCAACCGTATATCACCGGTAAGGTCATTGTATCCGCCCGGTGGCACTTCACTTCCTGGGCCGACTGATCGTGCAATGAATGATCTCAAACTATTCGTGCCCCCTACATAAAATTGTTTGATGTATGGAATGACATCCGAATTGTTCAGGGGTATGCCCACACCCGTGGTGAAGCGTGTAACAAGTTTTGAACGCTGATTTAAATTAAAACTGTAGCGCACATCAACACGTAGGCGTGTGTACTGCGAAAACGGAATGCCTAACAGACTATATCTACCCAATGAGTCTTTTTCAGCGTTGGCAGCAGAATACAAACCGTTCAAAAGATTACCTGCCAGGTCTATTCCACCGCGAAAGAAAAAATCATTGCGACTATTGATGGCAGGCTGATAGGTAAATTCATACGAAGTACCTAGAATAAATTGTTCATCAAAGCTGCGCTGCACCCCGGGATTCTCCTGCAGGTATTGATTGAACTCTTCCGACTTTGAATCTTCAGGAATCTTGGTGAAGATTATTTCTGCAGGATTGAAAGAATGCGTGACGCGGTTGTTCTTGCTCCAGCGATAACCAAAGTTGGCGTAGAGTGAATTTAACCGATAAAGATCCAATCGATTAAACAGGTTGTATCCTGCAGTGATGTTTGTTTTAGGCAGGCTCTTTTTTGCTGTGTTAAAAAGAAATTCCGGATAGAAGCGGGGCAACTGGTAATTTACTTCTAATCCTAATTCATATGCTGGGTTCACTTCGCCATCTACAATCTGCACTTCTACGCGGCCTCTCAGGTTTACTTTCAACATTTCTGATCCTTTGTTCCGGTTTCTATCGGTGAAACTGAAAATTACTCCCGGACCAAAGTAATTAGTAGATCGCGCAATCACATTGAATTCTGCACTGTAAGCATAGCGCTTGCGTTGCGATAAATACAGGCTTACGTCCAGTGAATCGGTTTTATTGTATGGTAAAAATTTGATGCTTGCGTTTCTGATGATTGGCAGCTCATTCATGTAACGAATGGTATGCATGTAATTCGAACGTGAATACACTTCACCCGGCTTCAGAAAAATTCCCTGCTGCAATGCATCGGGGCGAAGTGCTTTATGTTGTGAAATCAAATAATAATTACCGAAGCGGAGTGTGTCAACCAATGCGTTATCAAGTGTGTAATCGTCATGGATAAAAATCTTTCTGATGGTATAAGGTACTTTTGATTCTGGCGGAGTTTCAGGTTTTACCGTTATTTCTGCGCGAATCTGATGGTCACCCGTTACTGAATCAGCTTTCACCGCGATGAACTCCGGATTGAAAAAGATATATCCATTTTCCTTCAGGTTCTGATCAATTCTGATTCTCTCGTTCTTAATAGCTTCCAGTGTGTAGATGTCATCTTTTTTTAATAATGATTCTGACTTACGATCGCTTATCTTTTGAGTGAGGTCATTGGTTGGTTTTGGAAATCCGACCGACTCAAAATGATATGGTTTGTTAAGGTTGATGGTATACACAAGTTTTGCCTTTCGATGACCCACACGAACGGTATCAAACACAACCGTATTCTGGAAGTACCCGTTATGAAAAATTCTATTTTGAATGGCGGTTGCCACCTGTGCGGGGTTGGTTTGTGAAAGCAACACAGGTTCTTCCACTTTTCTTTTCCAGAATTTACGTTTCTTACCTTTATCGCTGATCGTGTTATTGAGTGCAAGTGAAGGTCGCATCCAAAGCAAGGTTTTATTCGGTGCTGGTTTCAGCACGCTCTTGAAAGTGGGCGTAAGCTTTTTATTCTTTTCTTCTTTCACTTTATACTTTACCTCATGACCGATATAAAGCGGATCGTCAACCGAAATATTCTTCATGCCGGTGCAGCCTGTGAACGCCAGCGCAACCAGAATGAATAATTTATATGCAGTTGACCTATTCATTTATTTTTATCCTTCTTTCTTTTATCTTCTTTGCTTGCAAACTCCCTGATTAAAATTAGAGAGATGCCTGTGTTGCGAATTTCCTGGTAAATAATATCGTACGTTTCATTGTTAAATAGTTTCAGTTGTTTGTCTCCATTGCCGGTAAGGTCATACACGATGGCAATATCGCCCCGGTAATTGTTACCCTTTTTGGTGCCCGATTGATCCTGGTTGATGTCGAAGTCACCACCTATCTCAAATGACAGCCGATCGTTCATCATCTTTTTTGAAACACGGAAGTCCATGGCGGTTTGTGTCTTGCCACCCGGTGATGAGTAATCACTAAAGGATTGAATGCCTACATCAATATTTACGCCTTTTATATACTGACTTGTGAACCGATTGAGTTGACTTGCCAGCAAGCTGTTCACACTATTGGATATTGCCGTGGTAGCCACTAAACTAGAATTGATATCAGAGCCGCTCGACTCAGGAAGAAATCCGCCTAGCACTAAAAGTCCGAATACCTGTTTATTCAATTCGGATTGATATTCGGGTTGCTTTAACCTATCCAATTTGTTGGCCAATACGGGGTAATTTGTTCTTTCGCCTTGCGGAAGATCCAGTGAGAAAGAAATGATTGGCTTTTCTATGGTGCCATTGATGTTGATGCCCACCTGATAATCAAGCGATCGTTTGTATATTGATTTTTCATTTTCACCTACTTCGTTTCCAATCAATCCAAGTGAATTGGATTCAACAACATGCTGGGCTTTAATACTGAGGTCTCCGTTTTTCGGACTACCATGCCAGGTGATGGAGGAGCCCTGCAACAGTGTAAAGTTCTTTTTTACCAGGTCATAAAAAGACAAACGATACACACCATTTTTAATGGTATAATTTCCTTCCAGCCGAAGATTACCGGTGCGATCGTAACCCAACTCCAAATCGGCTGCACCTGAAGCCTTGATGTAATCGCCCGACTGTTCATCGATAATCAAACGGAAAGAAGCGTTTTCTTCAATGGAAATTTTTGCATTCAGATTAAAATCCGGGAGACTGGCGATCAAGGAGTCATAAAAATTAGTGGAGACTTCAAGCATTGTCGTATCTGATAGCATTACGGGATCCACAAAATCAATCACGCCTTCTCCGGTGATTAGTTCAATGTCGCTTTGAGAGTTAACCAAGGTAAGATTCGTGGCGTTTTTAATTTTAACTGTGGCCTCAATGTCAGAGTCTTTTCCATCTCCCTTTAATTTTATATCACTTCCCATTACTAGCGAACCCCTGAGTGTTCCACTGGTGGAATCCGGGTTATTGATAAGTGTAAATTCATCACTGTTGATTTGTAAATCGTATTTCAATGACTGATAATCTTCTAAAGTGATATTTCCATCGATGCTGAGCGGATGGTGATTCTTATCGAAGAGTGTAAATTTTTTGAAGAGCAGTGAAGTATTATTTAATTCGATGCTGTCATCGGCAACATTAAATGTGAGTTGTGGATTTACGGTAGTCAGCTCCAGATCTCTAAATCGGATGGCTCCATTAAATTCAGGTTTTTGCAGTGGCCCGCGGATAGTTGTTTTACCTTTTACAGATCCGCTCATTTCACTAAACACATCCGATAATACAAATTCAAAAATATCGGGGTTATTAACATCCAGAAGCAGGACCGCATCCACTACTTTGTTATTTATAAAATAATTGCCCTTCAAATCAATTTTATTGGAGGTGTTGGTTAACAGAAAATCAAAAGGTACTTGTGTACCTTCACTTACCGCGGTGGCGGTAATAGTTAGGGGATTTGAATTGTACAAACTCAGGCTGTCAATGTGTGCGTCTAGATTGAGTTGCTTATTTAATTGATAAGAAATATTTCCTGTGAGTTGACCTTTGTTAATAAGAGTGGTATCAGGTGATAATAAAAAGTTCAGCGGTGTGAGATCCAGATTCTTCAGTGTTACATCAAAGTCACTCAAATCACCATTCACAGTTATCTGCATGCTATCGCGGCTCAACTTAAAATGGTCAAATGCCAGGTTGTTCTTTCCAATGAATACCGGCTTGTGCGAGGAAATAAAATAATCATTATCGAAGGCTGTCAGTTTATCCGGATACACCCATGCGCCACTGTCGATACGCACTAGGCGTGATTGTAAACCCAGCAGGGTGGAGCTATCGGTAGATAATGTAAGGTGTGAGGTAGCTGAGTCTCTTCTTTTCACGACATCAAAATCAAGATTCCCCAATTCGATTGAATTATAGATTAGATTTTTTACAAACGCACTAGAACGAATTGTATCCCGGTGAGCCATCACTTCGGTGAGGATTGTATCAAGAGAAATGCCATACCCCATAAAATTTCCGGAGGAGGCATGTATAGTCGTCAGTTGTTTTTTCTCATCGTAATTTCCTTCGATGTGTAGCGATGTGAATTCATCCACATCGATACCCAAAAGTTTGAGTATGCTTGCATGTTCCAGTTCAATGTTAAAATTCGCAGTTCTGCTTTCTGCGTGCACGCTGCTGTCGCTGGCTTCTTTGAGAATGTCTTCCGACCATGCCTGAATTAATTTGCCGGATTCTCTCAGATCAAAATTGGAAGCGAGGTTGATTTTTGCAAAATCGGATAGATAGTTGAAATTACTTTTTGATGGAGAAAGCAATGCCTGGATTGACACCGTATCAAGCGAAAATTGATTTGCTTGTTTGTGGAACACTAATCGCCTGCCCTCTACAAAGCCTTCCAATGAAGAAGGACTTATAATTACTTTGGATTTTGTATCTCCGGAAAT
>JALOMN010000121.1 GCA_025455445.1 Cyclobacteriaceae bacterium | reverse complement strand
AGTCCTACTGATGTGTTACTCTTGCTCGTAGATGAAAGCAAGTTGCACGTAAGCCTCACCGCTTTTGAAAAAGACATGGCTTCGATTACGATCGGCCAAAAAGTAAATGTATTCTCCAATGTAAACCCTCAGAAGATCTACACAGCCCGGGTGCATCTTATTAATAAAAGCCTGAATGACGAACGAACGAGTGAAATACATTGCGACCTGGAAAATGCCGATAAGGAACTTCTTCCCGGCATGTTTGTCACTGGTGAAATCCTAATTAAAAACAATGAAGTGATTTCAGTGCCAGAAGACGCTATTGTGGGTTGGGAAAATAAATACTATGTATTCATAGAAAAATCAACAGGTGTATTTACCATGTATCCGGTTGAAACTGGTATGACTACCAATGGTTTTACAGAACTTAAAAACATATCAGCTACACAAAAGCTGGTGGTCAAGAACGCATATAGTCTTTTAATGAAGATGAAATCTGTTCAGGAATGAATAAGAAAACAGCCATGATAAACTGATATTAGGTGATGATGGGATTTAATCGGTTTTTTGATTGTCATAAGAGTAGTTACCTTTGATACCGTAATGCTTCGCTTTGCTGCAATAGGATTGTTATTCATCTATCTTGTTTCGTTCACCGAATTCAAAGAAGTGCTGCGCGTGCCGTTGTTGGTTCAGCACTATGGAGAACATAAAGAACAGGTGGGCGAAATGTCATTCTTTGAATTTCTGGTGATGCATTATAAGACCGATGAAACTCATGACGACCGAGATAACCGTCTTCCCTTCAAAGACTGCAGCCATTCCTTCATAGGCCAAATCGTGGTACTTCCGATTCAAAAACTTTCAATGGTTGAACCGCTTTTAACAAGGACTTCTACTTACCACTTCTTTTATCTGCAGCATGAACCCAAACTGATTGCTGTTGATATCTTCCAGCCACCAAAAATATAGTCAAACTTATATTGACTAATCGGCAAAGGCAATTCATCTGATGCCGAATACATCCTCTTTTATTTCAATTTTAAAAAGCGAAATCTCTTTCACTTTTAGATCTAATTCAATGCAACGATGCTAACTAAAATCATAGAATTCTCGGTAAGGCAAAAATTAATCATTGGGCTATTTGTTATTGGCCTCATTGGCTATGGCAGTTATGAATTTACCCGACTGCCCATTGATGCAGTGCCCGACATTACCAATAACCAGGTGCAGGTAATCACCATTGTTCCGTCTTTAGGTGCTGCTGATATTGAACGTCTTATCACCTTTCCGATCGAACAAGTAAACAGCAACATTCATGGCCTTATTGAAATAAGAAGTTTTTCAAGGTTCGGGTTATCACTGGTCACGATTGTGTTCGATGACGATACGGATGTGTATTGGGCTCGCCAGCAGGTAACTGAACGTTTACAGATAGTCAAAGACCAGCTTCCCAAAGGATTAGGTGTGCCTGTGCTGGCTCCTGTAACAACCGGCTTGGGAGAAATTTATCAATATGTAGTAAAGCCCAAGAAAGGATATGAAGGGCGTTATGATGTCACTGAATTGCGCACTATACAAGATTGGATAGTAAGACGCCAATTGTTAAGGGTAAATGGCGTGGCAGATGTGAGCAGTTTTGGTGGAAAACTAAAGCAATATGAAATCGCCATCGATCCAAACAAATTAAAATCATATGGACTTACCATGAGCGATGTGTTCGCTGCACTGGAGAACAACAATCAAAATACAGGAGGCGCATACATCGAACGACAATCAACTGTGCTATACATTCGAAGTGAAGGGTTGATTGGCAGCCTTACGGATATCAATAGTATCGCGGTAAAAAATACTGAAAATGGAACACCCCTATTTATCAAAGACGTAGCCGAAGTGCGCATCGGTAATGCCATCCGCTATGGCGCGATGACCTACAATGGAGAGAGCGAAGTCGCAGGAGCGGTGGTGATGATGCTGAAAGGTGCCAATAGCAGCGAGGTAATTGAAGCCGTAAAAGATAAGATTGAACAAATTCAAAAGATCTTGCCAGAAGGTGTGGAGGTAGAACCATTTCTTGACAGAACCAAAATGGTAAGCAATGCTATCGGCACCGTTGAGAAAAATTTAATGGAAGGAGCCCTGATTGTCATTTTTGTGCTTGTCCTTTTTCTTGGAAATTTCCGTGCTGGGATTTTAGTGGCCTCTGTGATCCCGCTCTCCATGCTCTTTGCGGTAATCATGATGAATCTGTTTGGTGTAAGCGGAAACCTGATGAGTCTGGGAGCGTTGGATTTCGGATTGATTGTAGACGGAGCCGTAATTATTGTAGAAGCGGTAATGCATCAACTGTCGCATGGCAAGAAGTTCAAGTCGCTGCACACGATAAATCAAAATGAAATGGATGGTGAGGTAATCCATTCTGCCGGAAGGATGATGAACAGTGCCGTATTCGGACAAATTATTATTCTCATCGTGTATCTTCCAATATTCAGCTTACAGGGCATTGAAGGAAAAATGTTCAAGCCCATGGCTCAAACCGTTGCCTTTGCCTTATTAGGTGCGTTCATTCTTTCGCTTACGTATATTCCTATGATGAGCTCGGTGTTTCTGAGCAAGAAAGTGAAGCTTTCAAAAAACATTTCGGATAAAATGATGGAAAAAATTGAGCGCCTTTATGAACTCGCCCTTCAAAAAGTGCTGGGCTTTCCAAAAACGGTAGTGGTAAGTGCAATCACACTATTTGTTGGTGCGTTAATCACGCTCTCCTTTCTGGGTGGTGAGTTTATTCCCGCGCTGGAAGAAGGTGACTTTGCTGTTGATACGCGCGTGCTTACTGGCAGTAATCTCAACGTTTCTATTGATGCAACCATGAAAGGAGAAAAGATTCTTCTTGAACAATTTCCGGAAGTAATTAAAGTGGTTGGTAAAACCGGAAGCGGTGAAGTGCCCACTGACCCAATGCCCATTGAGGCCAGTGACATGATGGTGATTTTGAAAGACAAAGAAGAATGGACTTCTGCCAAAACCTTTAATGAGCTTGCCGAAAAAATGGGTAAGGCATTGGAAGCAGTGCCTGGTGTTACCTTTGGTTTTCAATATCCGGTACAGATGCGTTTCAATGAGTTAATGACCGGAGCTCGGCAGGATGTAGTTTGCAAAATATTTGGAGAAAATCTGGATACCCTTGCCCATTACGCTAACAAACTCGGCAATGTGATAAACACCGTAGAAGGAAGTGCCAATTTATATGTGGAAGCAGTGGGCGGCATGCCACAGATTGTAATAAAGTACAACCGCGCAGCCATTGCGCAGTACGCATTGAATATTTCTGAGATGAACAGGATTGTGAATACCGCCTTTGCCGGCCAAAGTACAGGCCAGGTGTTTGAAGAAGAAAAGCGATTCGATCTGGTGGTACGCATGGTGGGTGAACAACGAAAAAATCTGGGTGATGTTCAAAACCTGTTAATTCCCAGTCCGCTTGGAAGCCAGATTCCACTCAGTCAGTTGGCCGAGGTAGAAATTAAAGAAGGCCCTAATCAAATTCAGCGCGAAGATGCAAAGCGCAGAATTATTGTGGGCTTTAATGTACGTGGCCGTGATGTGGAATCTATTGTCACCGAGCTGCAGCAAAAGGTAGAGTCACAAATAAAATTTCCTCCAGGCTATTATGTAACCTATGGTGGTGCATTTGAAAATCTGAATGCGGCTAAACAAAGACTGAGCATTGCTGTGCCAGTATCGCTGCTGCTGATTTTCTTCATGCTTTATTTTGCCTTCAATTCGGTGAAGCATGGTTTGTTGATTTACTCAGCTATTCCACTATCAGCTATTGGGGGTGTCTTTGCCCTCGCCACCCGCGGCATGCCATTTAGTATTAGTGCCGGTGTTGGGTTTATTGCACTGTTCGGTGTGGCGGTATTAAATGGAATTGTGTTGGTTGCTGAATTCAATCGTCTGAAGGAAGACGGACAATACAACCTGATTCACATTGTTATTTCCGGAACAAAACTCAGGCTGCGCCCTGTGCTCATGACTGCGTTGGTTGCTTCCTTAGGCTTCATGCCGATGGCTTTGAGCAATGGTGCAGGTGCCGAAGTGCAGCGGCCATTGGCAACGGTAGTGATTGGAGGCTTGCTGATTGCCACGTTGCTTACCTTATTTGTTCTGCCTGTTCTATATATAATTTTTGAAACTAAACTTGTGAGGAAAAAAAGAATGATGCCAATAGCTGGAGTACTTATCCTTGCTTTGATGACGGTCACCATTCCGTCTGCAAAAGCACAAACACCAATTACATTGCAAGCAGCAATAGATACTGCTTTGGTCAATAATTTTTTGGTAAAGAATGAGCGGTTAAAAGCAGAATATCAGAAGCAGCTGATTAAATCCGGTGCCAATCTTCCACAAACAATGGTTAGCGGTGAGTATGGCCAGATAAACAGCACCTTTTCTGACAACCGATTTGTGATCAATCAGAATCTGAATTTCCCCTCGGTTTATTCAAATCAAAAGTCGGTGCTAAGAGAAGAGTGGAAAGCCAGCATGTTTAATGTGGCTATGAAGGAAGTTGAGTTGAAGCGGCAGGTGTCGCAGGTGTATTATATGATTACCTATCTGCAACAGAAGAAAAGACTGCTTCAGCAAAACGATAGTCTATACGGTGAGTTTTTGAACCGGGCTAATTTAAGGTTTAAGGTAGGTGAAAGTAACATTCTCGAAAAGACCACCGCAGAAACACAACGCGGACAAATTGCGCTGCAACTTAGTTTGCTCAATGCCGATCTTGAATTATTACAAGCTCAGTTTCAACTCCTATTAAATACTACGACTGTCCTCTTGCCCCAAACGGGTGAATTTAAAATGACCCGACTGGAAATGATTGATACGGCCAGTGTTTCACAACATCCAGCAATACAGTGGTTGCAACAGCAGAAACAGATTTCAATACGAAACACACAGCTGGAAAAATCCAGGCTTCTGCCTGACCTTACCTTTGCTTACAACAACATGTCTATGCGGGGTACCGGTGCTGATAATGTTACCTACGATGGGTCAACCCGATTTCAATCAGGACAGATTGGACTTGGTATTCCTTTGTTCTATGGCGCGCAGCGTGCAAGAATCAATGCTTCGAAATCCATTCAGAAAATCACCGAGACGAACTACCTGGCAGGAATGCAACAGTTCAATACAGAATATCAGCGAGCCATTACACAATATTTGAACTTCGCTAAGTCAGTTGACTATTACGAACAAACCGGTTTGATAAACGCTAAACTAATCAGCGACACTGCCAATAAACAATTCGCAAATGGCGGAATAAACTATCTGGAATGGGTGATGCTTACCAATCAGGCAATCTCACTACGAAACGATTATCTCATTGCCGTAAACAATCTGAACGAAAGTATCATTCAACTCAATTACTTCATTTATAAATAAGAAATCATTCATGGAAAATATCATTCAGACATATTCAAACACATTCTCTTATTACATGACAAAATTCCTGCTATCCATTTCTGTTCTCGCTCTTGTTTTATCGTGCGGCTCTAAAAATGACGCTTCTGAAAATGTTGATTCGACACATACAGAAAATTCAGTTGCGCTTTCAGACGCTCAGCTTAAAAATGCCGGAATTATTACCAGCCAGATTGAGCAACGGACCATTTCGGGGGTACTAAAAGTGAACGGCCGCATTGATGTGCCTCCACAAAATATGGTTTCGATAAGTGTTCCTATGGGTGGATATCTGAAATACACAAAACTGTTACCCGGCATGCATCTCAATAAAGGCGAAGTGATTGCCGTGATGGAAGACCAGCAATACATACAGTTG
>JALOMN010000120.1 GCA_025455445.1 Cyclobacteriaceae bacterium | reverse complement strand
CTAATTGTACGGCTGTATTTGTATACAAAGAATTGAGCCACGCATGTAAATCTTTCTGGATTGCAAAAACGGTGATTGCGTCTATACCAGAATTACGACAATAAAGAATATCTTCCTTATCAGGTTCAACCTGTGCATTGAATTTTAAATAATCGGCAGCAGCGGATTCAATAAAAAGTGCTGCAGGCACTTGCACGTACTTGCTGTTTTTTAAAGAAACTTTGACTGATTTCCAGAAGCCTGCCTGCAACAACGGATGCGACTCAAATAATACTTTAAATAATTCGAGTAGTTCCTCATGTGAACTAAGGTCACCTAATACATAATCCTCAAAGAAGAGAAATCTGTTATCAGTGCTATCAACAATACCTAGCTGTAAGTCTCTTACTCCAAATTGAATCAACAAATCATATTGATGAATATTGTCTTCATCAAAACGATCATCCCTGATCTTTTTAATTAGTTTGTATCCAACGGTTGTTGATTGCAAGTGTTTTTATTATTCCCAGTTTCCAGCAGTTGAAATATCTATACGAGAGCCAAAGTGAAGCGGTTTTCTGGTTTTCGCATCGTTAGATTCGCTTCTGTTCGGGTTAATCGGTTTGGGATCTTTCACTTCAATCACCTGTACTTTTAAGCCTGAGCGATCAACTTTACCAGCGAAAATATTGAATTTTAATCCGGGACGTCCTGGTACTTCACCAATTTTGCTAAAATCAGTGTCTTTATCGAAGATCTCTTCGGTTAATACCATCAGTGCCTGTCCTTTAACTACTTCACTTCCTACTGCGATTGGTTCTATTTTGGTTACAATTCCTCTGTCTTGAAGCGGAGGTTCATTTGTTTTATCGCCTACTTTAATCGTGTAAGCACGCTGGTTCTTAATTACCAAATCTCCCTCTTTTACTTTGAAGCCCATGAAAACACCATTGTCAGGTGCATTCACATTATACTTTTTATAAATAATTCTTTCTTTGGCAGGAATGAATCCCAGCGTATCAATGAATACCTGAACGTCTTCTTCACCATAAGATTTCTGGGTTATAATTTCCCTTCTTTGTAAAATGGGAACCTGACCATTTTCAATGAAATCAGCAAGAGAATCCCAATTGGCTGTGTATCGACCGTGGACACTTAAAAAAACGATTTCTGCCTCGCGAATGAGCTTTAATTTTTCAATTACAGCTGCTTCAGTTACGGAAATTAATTCACGTTCTTCGATTGTGCCTTCAACACTTCTGTAAAGTCTAAAAGCAAGATAGAGACTGGCAATTAAAAATACTCCAGTAAGAATTTTAGTCAAGTTCATTGGTTTCAGGTTTAGCCTGCAATTATAAATATTTTATAGCGTTTTTAAGCAACCAATTATAACTTAAAATGGCCCTTTAAACCCACTATTTTGGAAGGATATTCCAGAAAATTGAAAATTCCGTGCCTGGCATTTTTGCTAATTCCATGCAGTTCTTCCCATGGCACAAATCTAACATCTTTTATTATCTGATTATCAAGCATTTCCGGGTCATTTCCGATAATTATTGAGCCATCTTCAGCAGTTACTTGAAAGAACATCTCAATGGCGTGAAGAGGAGGGTGAACATATTCACAACTAAAGGCATATTCAACATTAGAAATTTTTAGCCCGGTTTCTTCAATAAATTCGCGCTTAAGGCACGTGTCCATTGTTTCGCCAAACTCAATTCCGCCTCCGGGAGGGGCCCAAAAATCACCTGCATTCAGGCCGCTATGATTAATTAATAAGATACTGTCCTGGGTATGACAAATGCCGCACACTCTTATTCTGATTTTATTTCCAAAGGCTTCGTAAACGGAACTATTCATATTTTCGTTTAGTGGTTGTAATGTTATTTTATCTAATATAACCGGATGCCATCTTTAAAACAGTAAAAAATGAAGTTCATTTTTATTACCGGGTTCCTGCTTGTAATGATTGGTGAAGCAAATTCGCAAACAGATAAACACACTAAGGGGGCAATCATTACCTGGGTTACTTCCACGCACGATTTTGGTGATATTATTCAGGGTGAAAAAGTGGAGTATACATTTAAACTTATCAATACGGGTGATCAGCCTCTGATTATAACCAATGTGGAGGTGACCTGTGGATGTACCGTTCCAAAGGGCTGGCCGCGCGATCCGATAGCTCCAGAAGAATCTGCGAGGAAAGCAAAATAAAGTGATAACAATAATATCTAATTCGAAAGGAGTTGACAATCACATAATTTTTTCGGCTAATGTGATTCAGAAAAATGAACTTAATTAGATACACTTTTCTTTACAATTGCCATAAGTAAAGCAGCCCACCCCGCAATCATGAAAACACCACCAAATGGTGTAACAATTGCAAATTTGGTAATATTAGTAAGTGATAGAATATAGAGGCTGCCGCTGAAAAGAATCATACCCAGCAAAAAAAATGCTGTACTAAGTTGTATGTACTTGCCCGGAAACTTGTCCGTTAAAATGGAAACTCCAATAAGTGCAAGTGTGTGATAAAAATGATATCGGGTTGCCAATTCATAGGTCTCTATCCGGTTATTAGACACTAACAAATCCTTTAAGGCATGTGCCCCGAAAGCACCTAATGCAACAGCTAGGATTCCGGACACTGAGGCAATTAATAGAGTTGTTCTTTGTGTTAGCATACTGTTTTTATTGGTTATAGTTCCGTTCACCAAAAATAGCTGTACCAATACGCACCATTGTGCTGCCTTCTTCAATGGCAATTTTATAATCTAAACTCATGCCCATAGAAAGTTCCTGCATTATTACATTAGTACCAAGCTTCATTTCTTTTATCCTTATATAAAGTTGATGAAGGTTTTGAAATTCACTGCGGATTAGTGATTCATTTTCGGTGAAAGTAGCCATGCCCATTAAGCCCACTACTCTGATATTCTTCAATGCTTCCAGTTCATGACTGGATAGAAGAGAAAGCAATTCATTTTCATCAAAACCAAATTTGGTATCTTCCCTGGCAATGTGCATTTGCAGTAAGCAACTAATTACACGACTGCATTTAGCCGCTTGCTTATTAATTTCAGCCAGAAGTTTAAAAGAATCTACGGAGTGAATAAGCGAAACAAAAGGCGCCAGGTATTTGACTTTATTTGTTTGCAAATGCCCTATCATGTGCCACTCAATATCCTTTGGCAATTGCTCATATTTTAAGGCCATTTCCTGGGCCTTATTTTCACCAAAAAGCCTTTGTCCGGCTTGGTATGCTTCAGCTATTTTTTCTATGGGTTGTGTTTTACTTACCGCGATTAATTTACATGCACTCCCTACAAGTTCAGATTGTAAGCTGTCGATGTTATTTTTAATACTCATTTAATAATATTTGCCTTATTCTGTAATTAACTTTCAACCTGGTCATAAAGTTATTCCTTTGTTGCTTACACTTTATCACTATTTCTATTAAACTTATAATTGATATTTATGATATTATCATTCACCAGAGTTATTCTAAACACATCTCAAATCGAATAGTTAATGAAACTGCAATTGATTTATAGTAGCTCTTTCGCGGTTGAATCGTTTCATGAGTTTTTGAAGGTCATACTTTATAATTCGGATGGACCACCTTTATGCAGTGTGATTGATTTTATCGGTGTATAATTTTATATTTTATTCATGATTGAAATAGTTTTTAACGCTTTAAAGTTTGGAATTGTACTTTGCTTTTTAGTGGGTCCTGTTTTCTTTGCGATTATTCAAACCAGTGTTGAGCGTGGCTTTAAAAATGGTTTATTGGTAGCGTTAGGTGTTTCATTAAGTGACATTGCATATGTGGTAATTGGCTATGTAGGATTGATTAGATACTTTAATGAGACACAATTTCGTTTATACCTCGCTTACACGGGAGGTGTAATTTTGATTTTATTTGGATTGTATTATCTGTTCGTCAGGAGTAAGAGAAAATACAGTGCCCCACTTGATATTGCAAAGGAGAGGGGCCTTTTAAGATATCTGATAAAGGGTTTTGTTATAAACGGATTTAATCCGGCAGTATTTATTTTTTGGCTCGGGGCAATAAGCTTTGCGTCACTTGATTTTGGATATCATCAAGGTGTTGAGTTTTATACATTTTTTGGTACCGTGCTAGCGTTTGTCTTGTGTACTGATATAATGAAAGCATTTCTTGCTGATAAGTTGCGAAACCTTCTGACGCTGCGAGCTATGAAAATTTTAAATACGATGGTTGGTATCTGTTTGCTATTTTTTGGTGCACGCTTACTTTTTGTGGCTAGTGATTTTTCCTTATAAAATTGGTTAAAGAAACTTAATCCTGTAGCGCATTCGAAATAAAGCTGGATTTCAGTAGCATCCACACAACAAAAAATATCAACGCCCAGTAGAGATAGATATAATAGTAGTCGGATGTGTCTTTAAAACGGGTTTCCTGAATTGCGGCTTTTTCATAAGTGTCAATTTTGTTGAATACGCTTACTAAGGCTGCGTTGTCTGTTACTCTAAAAAATTCACCTGATCCGATATCCGCAATTTTACGCATGGTTGATTCGTCTATCGTGTTTTCGACCATGTTTGGTCTTCCAAAATAGTCTTTACCAAATGGCACCAAACCTTCTTTACCGACAAGGATTGTATAAATTTTTATATCGTATGCTGCCGCCAGTTCTGCAGCGGTAATGGGGTCAATATTACCGGCTGTATTATCACCATCACTCAAAAGAATACATACTTTTGATTTTGATTTTGATTCACGCATTCTGTTAGTAACCACTGCAAGTGCTGAACCTATCGCGGTGCCTCTGGATTCAATCATTTCAAAAGTTATTTCGTCCAGGTAGGAATTCAGAAGTTTATAATCGGTAGTAAGCGGAGCGAGTGAAAAGGCATCACCAGAAAATACCACGATGCCAATTCTATCCTGCATTCTTCCTTGAATGAAATCGGAGGCAACTTTTCTTGCTGCATTCAGGCGGTTGGGTTCAAAATCTTCTATTTGCATTGATTGCGAAATGTCAATAGCCAACATGATGTCAATACCTTCAGTCCACTGCTCTACTTTTTCATTTGTTTTTTGAGGTCTGGCTAACGCAAGCAGTAATAATGATACAATCAGTAATAGCAATAGTTCTGGAACTACCCGTAGCCAACTTATAGGTGAATTCTTTATTTCACTTTTAAGGAGTGCAACCGGCAGCTTTTGATTGAAATAATACCGGTATATCCAGCGGGCAATTAATACTATGGGTATGCCTGCCAGTAAATATAAAAACATAGGATTGCCCCATGTAAATGCATTTAGTGTGCCTGGGGAAAGCCATGAAAACGAATACCAGGGATCTAACATCTCATCCATGCTTTATTTCCTCCAGTTTATTCGTGTACTTCAATTGTGAAAATTCTTTCAGGAATAAAAATGAATCAATAGAATCAGGGGTGATGCGTCCATATATTGAACGATCAATTATGGATAATGACAGATTTAGATTTTCATTTTTTTCAATATCCTTGAGTTCGCGTGTAGTAGCTTTTGTGTATGGTGCGTTGAGAAGGTCTTCCATATATCTTTTCCATACAACCAGGGTCTGCTCTGCGTGTTCTGGTGAAAAACCGGATTTTAACTTTTCAACGGTGTTATCAAAATCCTGAAGAAAGGCCAGGTGCTTTTTATTTAATCGCTTCAATTTCAGATAGCGCTTAATTCTTTTGCCAAATAGTAACCACGTTGCAACTGCCAGCACTATTAATATTCCTATAATAATTGAGAAAAGTGGATAATTAAATATCCAGCTAACGGGGTTGTAATCAGTGTTTATTTTAAGGGGCAATTGCTCGGCTGAAACAGAGTCAGGCATTTGTTTCACCAAAAAAGTAAATAACACAGAATCTGTGTTGCTATAATACTGTGTGCAGTCTTTATTGTGTGTAACATATACCGGTAATGTAAGTGTTTGAATACTGTCAATTTCAAACGTATTTAAAATATAGACAATGCTGTCGGTGCTGATGTTGTTTTTTGTGCGTGTAGCAAATAAGACTTTCTTCTGATATTCAAATGGTGCGAAGTTATAGGTTGAATCAGGCAATAAGACCTGTAAATCACTTGGGTATTTTACACTCAGAATATATTCAATCGGTTCACCCAGTCTCACACTGTCTGTATTGAAGCGGCCTTTTACATTTACATTATCTGATTGAGAGAATGCAAACCCTGTTTGAAACAGAAGAAGTGACGATATGATTAAAATCTTATACACTTTTCATTGATTTATTTCTAACCTTGAAAAGTTTCAACAACTTACCTACATACTCTTCTTCAGTAGAAATGGTAATAAAATTTATCTGATGTTTTCTGCTGAAGGTTTGAAGCGCCTTATTTCGCTCGTGATGTTGATTTGCAATTTTTTCGCGGAAACCACCAAAGGCAGTATTCACCCACATGGTTTTATTGGATTCCTTATCCAACACCGGTATGATGCCTAATTTCGGAAGTTGTGTTTCTCGTTTATCAGTGATTTGAATCATCACTACATCATGCTTTCTTGCCAGTGATTTTAGTCTATGTTCATAGCCCTCATCAATAAAATCTGAAAATATTATGATTACGCTTCTTCGCTTGATTGAATCAAGCGCAAAGGAAACTGCTTTATGAAGATTAGTTTTTACAGACTTAGGTTCTAACCTTGTCAATTTCGAAATGATTTCGTAGGCCTGGGCCATTCCTTTTTTTGGCTTCAAAAAGACCTCCCGTTCATCCGAAAAACATAAAAGCCCAACCTGGCTTGATTCTTTCGCCCCCGAAAGCGCCAACACACCACAAATTTCTTTGGCTATATCATATTTGGTTTTGCCGGGACTACCAATGAATTGTGATGCACTTACATCTAATATAAAATAGATAGTTTGTTCTTTTTCTTCACGGAAGGTCTTTACAAAGGTTCCATGTCCTTTTGCTGATACATTCCAATCGATGGTTCGGATGTCATCACCATATTGATAAGGTCGCACATCGTCAAACTCAAGCCCGGTGCCTTTGAAAATAGAATGAAAATCGCCTTGCATCTGGCTGTTTATGGCCTTGCGAATTTGAATCTCATACTTTCGGAGTTTTTTTAACAGCTCTTTCACTCTGGCGCGTTTTTGGCGGTCCAAAAATAAGAAATATGACTAATTTCGCACCTTATAATATAGATATGCGGTTCTTTCATTTTACAAGAACGTCTGTTTTACTGGTATTGATGTTTACACTGGCTGCATTATTATACGCATGCCAAACAAGCAAGCCATCAGAGCCTATTCTTAGCAAGGAAGAATTCTCTTCACTTTTGGTTGAATTATACCTTGCCGAAGCAAAACTGAATGGACTTGCTATACCCAAAGATTCTGCAACTAAGCTATTCAGACCTTACGAGGATTCCTTATTTAGAAAAAAGGGTGTGACTGACTCTGTGTTGCGTAACACTTATCAATATTATTTTGATCATCCGCAGGAATTTGAAAAGATATTTGAAGTGGTAATTGATACTCTCAGTCTTCGCGAGAAAAAGGACCAGAAGAAACCATTGCGTCAAAATCAGAATCTCTAATGACATTTCCCCAGGAGATAGAACAGCGTTTAGGTTTTGATCAGGTACGTAATCGTATATCCAGTTTTTGCAGCGGCCCTTTGAGCGTTAAGCTTGCGGAAAGCATGTCTTTTCTTTCAGATTATCATCACATTAAATTACTTCTTCTTCAAAGTAATGAATTTAAACTCATCATCGAGTCGGGAAAGGAGTTTCCTTCAACTGTTCATACAGACCATTTACCCTATTTCAATCATGCTGCTATCGAAGGCACCTATCTGGAAGAGGAAGCATTTATTGAGTTATTGAATTCTCTGAGCGTAATTTTTAACTGTAAAAAGTTTTTATCACAGCATGGTGAACTTTATCCGGAGTTGCACAGGTTAGCGATAGAAGTTCCTGACCTCGCAAGAGTAATTCAAGCTATTGATCAGAAATTTGATGATAAGTGTAAGATTAAAGACAATGCGAGTGCCGAACTTGCGCGAATAAGAAAGAAA
>JALOMN010000119.1 GCA_025455445.1 Cyclobacteriaceae bacterium | reverse complement strand
GTGCGTGCAGAAAATTCATTGCCACCGCGATGATCCCAAAATCCGGCACGGCCAATGGTAATCTTTAATTGATTATCCTTTCCCCACACCATCAGGCCCTGTGTGCCATTGCCAAGTAAAATGCCCGTGTGGGTGCGGTTTAATGGAAAATTCCAGGTGAGTACCTTTCCTTCCCAGGATTGAGAAAGAGAGACAAAAGAAATAAAGAGGAAGAGGAATGTAGTAGTACGCTTCATGACTTGAAAATATTTATTAATGACCGCCTTTAATGTACGCCCAACCTTTTTCTTGTTTTAAGGTGAGTTCGATGATTGCGGAAGGAACCACTTGAGCGGTTGGTAGTAAATCTTCTTTTTTAATGTTACGCCTTTTCATGGTGTTGTTGCAGGCACTAAACGTTACTCCTTTTCCAGCCCACTCAGCCACCTGGTTGGGTGCTTTTGATTTTGAGGTTATGAGCAACTCCAAACCCGGTCCGTGGCATACCACTTCTATTTGCGCATTGGGCCAGGCCGTGCGGATATTTTTTACCTGCCCAACCACAGATGCCTGTGAAAGTGAATCACTGTCGCTGAACTGCATCACAATTTTGTGTTTTTTCATATCCACCACACCGTCATTTTGTTGTGAGAGCGCGGATAGGGATAAGAGGCATGAAAAAAGTAGAAGTAGGGATTTCATAATCTGGAATGTTTAGGCAATCAAGATAGTGAAAACATTTTTTAGATTAATAGAATTCTCTGAAGCGAAGGGGCTTGCAGATGTCCGCTTAAAGACTTGAAATAAATTCAAATGCCCTTACTTCCATCCAATTGATTTCCTGAGTAGAAAGTGAGAAGCCTACGTGACCTCCGTATTGAGGAGTTTCTAAATATACATAGTTATGATCCTTGGCCACTTCAAACGGAAAGCAAGCTTCCGGCAGAAATGGATCGTTGAGTGCATTTACAATGAGCGTGGGTATTTGGATGTGTGGAATATGCGGCCCTGAAGAGGCACGTGCATAAAAGTCATCCGCATTTTTAAATCCATGCAGCGGTGCGGTGTAACGGTTATCAAACGCCCGGAATGTTTTTATCTGCTCAAATCCTTCAGCCGAAATAATGTCTGGAAACTTTATTGCCTTTGCCCTTATTTTCTTTTCCAGTTTTTTCAGGAAGCGATTCAGATAGAATTTTTTGTTGGGTTTATCCAGTTCATTGGCGCTTGCACCCAGGTGGCAGGGCACCGAAAACACTACGGCTGATTTAATGACTTGCGAAACAGAATTTTTTCGCTCACCAAGATATTTTAACGACATACTTCCACCCATACTGAAGCCGACCAAAACAATATGATCATAACCTTTCGAGAGGGCATGTTCTATCACTGCGGCAATGTCTTCAGTAGCGCCATGATGATAAAAGCGAGGCAGCCTATTCATCTCACCACTGCATCCTCTGCAATTCCAGGCCAATGCATCCCATCCGCGCTGATAGAAGTATTGCGCCATACCTTTCGAATAATGCCGTTCGCTATTGCCTTCCAGTCCGTGAGAGATAACCACGAGTTTTTTACTTCCTGATCGCATCCAATCGAGATCGAGAAAATCGCCATCGGCAAGTTCCAACCTTTCACGCTCGTAACTTCCTTCTACCTTACGAAACATACTGGGCACCACCGTTTCGAGATGACCATTGAATAAATAGAACGGTGGGCGGGTATACCTGGATTGAATTAAAGGCATCTTTTTAAACTCACTTATTCAATACATCATTATACTCTGGAGTACGGTCAAACACAGATTTTGCAAAAGGACACAAGGGAATAATTTTTATTCCGTTTTTTCGGGCATAGTCAACCGCCTCATCTACCAGCTTTTTTCCCGCGCCTTTTCCGCGCAACGCATCTGATACTTCTGTATGGTCTATGATAATAAGATTTTCACCTGCTATTGAATACGTCATCTCTGCCAATCGTTGGTTATTTTCCTTAATCAGAAAAGCTCCTTTTGATCCGTGTTCGATGCGTTCAATATTCATTTTAGCGATTCGTTTTATAACGTGCACTTAAAAAGGTCATGATAACAAATAACAGAGCAACAAGTCCGAGCGCAAGACGCAACGTTTGCCAGTCTGCAATAAATCCGATAATGGGTGGGCCAAATAAAAAACCTGAGTAACCAACAGTAGTGACCATGGCAAGGCCTACGCCCGGAGGCAGATCTTTTGTATTGCCCGCAATACTATAAGCAATTGGCACTACCGATGATAACCCTAATCCGGTAATGAATAATCCTGCGATTACTGCAAAAGGATTGGTGAATGTAAGGATGAAAATAGTTCCGACAGATGAAATTAAACCCATGTAAATAAGCATTCGCCTGTCGCCAAGTTTTAATCTTACGGAGTCGCCAAAGAATCTGCCAATGGTCATTGCCATTGCAAAAGAGGCGAGACCTAAGGGTGCCAGTGATTTACTGGCCTGTGCAATATTTTCCATGTAGTTGGTACTCCAATCGGCCATGGCACCTTCGCCCAGCATGCAGCAAAATGCAATTACACCAATGCTTACCATGGCGGCATTGGGCAATCGGAATGCAGGGCCTTCAGATTCTTTTTTCTCTGGTTTATCGTGTATGAGATGATAGCGCGCCCATGCTGCACCCACTACACCCGCGGCCACTACTACACTTAAATGGATGAAGAGAGAAGTGCCCAGTTTTTCAAATACCGAACCGCAGGCAGCCCCTATCACCATGCCTATGCTGAATAACGCATGAAAGGATGTCATGATAGGCTTGGTATATTGTTGTTCTACCATCACCGCTTGTGCATTCATTGAAACATCAAGCATACCGGCAGTGATGCCCATGATAAAGAATACCATCAGCAAGCCAATCAGGCCAGGCATGATCGGCACTAATGGAATAAAGATGCAGTATAAAAATACCGCCAGGATAGTGATTCTTCTGCTTCCGTTACGGATGATCAGCCAACCGGTAAATGGCATAGCCATTAATGCGCCCACGGAAGAAGCCAGCAACACAAACCCAAAGGTTCCATTGTCAATCGAGAAGATGTCCTGCACACGCGGAAATCGCGCAGCAAGATTGGCATGAACAAAACCATTGATAAAGAATATGAGCTTTACAGCAATGCGGGGTGGAGTCACAGATTATAGAATGAATTTTTAAAAATACTTCATTCGAAGTATGTAAAATAAAATGCCTGTGATATTATTTACGATAACGATTGAAAACGTCACTTTATGGAAGGGGTTCCTTCACCAGGAAGGTGCATGTTTCATATACCGGACGACCCTCTGTGGTGATGCCTTGCAGCACTGCCTGAAAACTACCGGTAAGGTCAGAGGTATAGAAATCAATGGATGTATTTTTTGTAGGTGTGGTTACCTCAGAATCCCATAACAGCAGATTGCGCATGTCAGGCAAGCGACTTTGCTGCGCGGAGGTTGATTCATAGCGTGGTGCAAAGAATTCTTTTTTGGTTTGGAGACCCTCGTAATCAATTATCACCGTGCCGGGCGCAAACTGAAAGCCGGCTAAGTCATGTTTATAGGTCTTCAAACTGATAATACCTTCAAATACAAAATTTCCGAAGTGATACAAATTCGTAACAACATCCACGCTTCTGATTTTAAGTGGATCCATTTCCATGATTTTATCCATATCAAATACAGCCACACCATCTAAAAGTACAAGCGGGTCGTTGTTAAAGACCTGGTTCTTTGGTGTATTCATCACTTTTAATATAAAGTGATTATCTTTTTTTCTCACTCGCACTCCTTTCACATACTCGCGCAGCACTTCTTCCATTAAAGGAAAGCGCGTATAGTCATCAAGCAAATAGCGTTCGGAAGCAACACCATAAAATGCAGTGCTATCGGAAGTGCCTGTTTTCTTATTAATTACACGTCCCCGATGATAGGCATCTTCCGTTTGCATGGAAAGCGAACGCTCGGTGAGTGCTGGTTTCAATCCCTGATTCAACTTTAGTGATGGGATTATTCGTTTTGAAAATTGCTCTGAAAAGGGAGAATTAATTTCTATGCGTGCACTATCCTTAAACGCTCCGGTTTGCGCGATCAGCTTTTTACTTCCGTATAAGTTGGTGGTTTCAAACAACACACGGCCATCTGCCTGGCTGTAGGCAGTATGGTGCTGTATTTTTTTATCGGGTGTGCTCGCGTAGGCAGGTAAGCCAAACAAGGGTTGTGAAGTAGTTATTCCTTTTACGGTTCCACTTATAAGATGGCCGCGGTATTCTGGCAGATAACGTAATGATTTGGTAGTCGGGTGTAATATTTCTTCCCACTTAAATCGGCTCCAGCCGTGTGTGAGCATAAGATTATCTATGGCTTCATTTACGGAATCATGTTGTGTAAAATAATATTCTGGTGATTCAATATTTCCTCTTAACTCACTCAAAAGCCAAAAGTAAGTTTGAATATCAGCGGGTTTAATTTTTGATAAGGAGTCAATTTTAAAAACTGCCAGTGAGCCACTTTTTATTAAGTGATCGTTTGAAGCAATATTCAACATCACTTTGCTGCGTAGGGAATAATTATCTTGAGTTGAATTAAAATCTATTGACGGTTGAGCTTCAGGTTTTCTAAAGTAAAGGCGCTCGCATACAGGCTCAATGCTTTGATTAAATACTGTAAAGTGGCTAACACCTTCACCTAAATCACTTTTATTAATCATGAAGGTAACTTTACCACTCGTTAAAGTTAGTGCCGTGGCAACTTTTATTATCTGTCGTGTATGTGCAATAAAATAAAGTGTCCGCATATCATTTACTTCATCCATCGCACTAACCGTAATTTTGATTCGGTTTTGTGTTGTATCCCTTGAGTAAATGGAATACCCTTTTTTTTCTATGGTTGGAAATTTTGCAGGAATTACGCTGCCGTCTGTTGTTTTAAGATGAACATGATAATTTTCATTCGCATGAGGAGTAAAGATAAAATTGCCGATACCAAACTTAAGGGGTTGGAAGGTAACAACGGTGTCACCATTCTGATTCAATAGTATTCCATTAAAGTCAATTCCATTTCCTGCGGCATTCACCACACGAAAAGCCATTTTACTTTTTACCTCATTCACCAGATGACCGCCTTCCGGAAAAAATTGTACATCATACATTTGAGTAGCTGGTGTCTTCTTTTCTTCCAACCGCTGAAAGGGATTAACAATACTGATAGTCTGGTGAAAAAATAATTCCTCGCTGAAATTTTTCATCCAGTTAGTATAGGCTCTTACTGTATAGTTATCAGTTTCAACTGAAATCGGTATGTTAACTACGCCACTTCCCAGTCCCTGGCTCAGCTCAATTTTGGTTTGTATAACGGGCTGCTGGTTGCGGTCTAGCACTTCCAGGTAGGCAACTTTGCTTACTTCCAATGGTTGATGTGTATAACCATCAACTACATAGACTTTGAACCAAATGTTTTCACCGGTTGCATAAAAGCTTCTGTCGAGATGCACAAATAACTTTTCTTGTAAATCTGTTTGCTGCTGTTCCTGCAGTTTTTTTATGATGCCTTGCAAGGCCGGTTGTGAAAAACCCGCCACCGTCATCAGTAAGCTACATGCTGTTAAGAGTATGTATCGCAGTATCTTCATGGCCAGTAATCAGGTTTAACAGTAGTGCCTCCCGCTTCCCGGCAGTCAGCGCATTTAGTGACTGAGTAATAGTATCCGATGATGCCGGGTCCATTAGGGTTTGGAATTCCTCCGGTAAGCAAAAAAGGTCCGCTAAATGCACTTACGTTTTCGTTCATGAGTTCATATTGTTCGCAACCATTGAAGTAGGGTATCTCATATTCATTAGGACGTGGCACTTGCAGTGAGTTAATAAAAATTCGTTTTTCTGAAGTGGCGCCAATTGAAAAATATCC
>JALOMN010000118.1 GCA_025455445.1 Cyclobacteriaceae bacterium | reverse complement strand
TCTGCGCACCCCTGCCGCTACTGAACTCTCAGACACAATCTTAAATAATCCAATATTTCCGGTGAAAGGCACATGAGTACCTCCACATAATTCCACCGAGTAATTAGGATCAAAAATAATCACACGCACATAATCACCATATTTTTCTCCAAACAAAGCCATTGCCCCAAGGCTCTTTGCTTTGTCAATAGGCACATTACGTTGTTCATTCAACTCAATATTCTCTCGCACTTTGCGGTTTACAATTTCTTCAACCCTTTTAATCTCCTCTTCAGTCATCGCTGCGAAGTGTGAAAAATCGAAGCGAAGAATCTTTTCATTCACCAGCGATCCTTTCTGCTCAACATGCTTACCCAACACCTGCCGCAGAGCCGCGTGCAGTAAATGTGTTGCAGAGTGGTTGTTCATGGTAAGCCTTCTTCTGGAATCGTCTACTTTTAAATTCCAGTTGCCATCAAGGGTGCCCGGTAATTTTTCTGTGAGATGCACAATCAACTCATTTTCTTTTTTTGTATCCACTACAAAAACTTTCTCACCTGCAATTTCAACCGTTCCGGTATCTCCTACCTGCCCACCACTTTCGGCATAGAACGGTGTCTTATCAAATACCAACTGGAATAATTCCTTATTCTTTTGTTTGATGCTGCGATACTTTACGAGCCGCGATACCGAACTCATATTCTCATAGCCAATGAATTCTGATTTCTGGTCTTCGTGAATAACTGTCCAATCTCCGGTTTCTTTTACGGCATCAGCTTTAGAGCGTGCTTTCTGTTTTTGCATCTCCTCATTAAAGCCCTTTTCATCTACAGAAAACCCGCGCTCGCGTGCGATTAAGGAAGTAAGGTCGTACGGAAAACCAAACGTATCATATAATTCAAAAGCCTGCTCTCCGCTGATTACTTTATCTTTTAAATCGGAAGTAATTGACTCGATGCGCTTCAACCCCTTGTCAAGTGTGCGCAGGAACGAAATCTCTTCTTCATGTATCACGCGGCTCACATAATCCAGTTGCTGATATAATTCCGTAAACACATCTTTTAACTGATTCGCGAGAATCGGAACCAGTTTATACATAAATGGTTCTTTGAAATTGAGATAAGAGAATCCGTAACGCACCGCCCTCCTCAAAATTCTGCGTATTACATAACCAGCTCCCGTATTGGAAGGCAACTGACCATCGGCTATTGTAAATGATACCGCACGGATGTGGTCGGCCATAACACGAATAGCAATATCTGTTTTTGTATTTGCTCCATATGTTACTCCGGCTTCCTGCGCAATGAAATTCATCAACGGACTAAAAACGTCCGTATCATAATTTGATGTCTTGCCTTGAATGGCCATGCACAAACGCTCAAAGCCCATGCCCGTATCTACATGTTTATCGGGCAGCGGTTCCAGCACTCCCGAAGCAAGTCGGTTGAACTGGATGAACACCAGGTTCCAGATTTCTACTACATGAGGGTGATCGTTATTTACTAACTCGCGTCCTGGTTTCTTTTTAACTTCTTCATCAGAACGAATATCAATATGAATTTCTGAACATGGGCCACAGGGACCTTGTTCACCCATCTCCCAAAAATTATCCTTTTTACTTCCGTGAAGAATGCGGTCCTCACTTACAAATTGCTTCCATAATTGTTTCGCTTCCTCATCTACCGGAAGATTATCTCCTTTATCACCACCAAACACGGTAACATAAAGTCTGTCTTTGGGAAGTTTATAGACTTCTGTGAGAAGTTCCCAGGCCCAACTGATTGCCTCCTTCTTAAAATAATCACCAAAGCTCCAGTTACCCAGCATTTCAAACATAGTATGATGGTAGGTGTCCAGGCCGACATCTTCTAAATCATTATGCTTTCCGCTTACACGCAGGCATTTCTGGGTATCGGCTATGCGCTTGCTCTTTGGTACAGAGTTACCAAGAAAGTTATCTTTAAACTGAACCATGCCTGAGTTGGTAAACAGCAGTGTAGGGTCATTTTTCAACACGAGCGGGGCTGAAGGGACGATTTTATGGCCCTTACTTTCAAAAAATTCGAGGAATTTACTTCTAATCAAGTTGGATTGCATCACTTCTAAGGTCTTTTTAAACTGGGTTTCCCGATACTTTCAATATATTTATGAGTTCAAAATGCTTATAAACCACAAAATTAATCCCAAAGGGATCATTAAAAAAGGAAACGTGGAATTTAGAGCAGAAAGCTTTTATAAAACGAAATGAAGATATAGTTACCCGGATGTCGCGCTTACGGTTCAAATATAATCCTGGCACGTTGCGTTTTGAACGCGTTCGTATTTCCATACTTAACATCCTTATCACTTTAACAGGATATCTTGCCATGGGAGGAGTTTTCTTCATTGGGCTTATTCTGCTGCAAAATTATGTAATCGAAACGCCCAGAGAAAAAGAGCTCACCAGCGAAAACAAAGCATTAAAACAACATAAGTTAATTTTAGCCAATCAGTTAGTAAGCTATAACCACAAACTTTCTGAGCTGAAAAAAGAAGATTTAGCTCTCTATAACCAGATATTTGAAACAACTGATACACAAAATCAAAAAACATCCTCACCTGAAAAAGTAGATATTCTGGTTGCCAATACCTCAAACTTTAATAATTGGCTAACTGATATTAATCGTTCATTTTCAGGTGTAATGGGTAAGGCAATCAAAAGCAATCAATTTTTCAGTAAGGCAGCCAGTATTGATAAAACTGACCTTTCAAGATTATTTGCCATTCCTTCCATCGTGCCTGTAGAAAATTTTGAAGTCAATAAATTAGTTTCCGGTTTCGGCACACGCATCAATCCTTTTCACAAAGGAAATTATCATCATGATGGTATTGATATCGCTGCGGCCAGAGGCACACTGGTGCTGGCAGCTGGTCATGGCGAGGTCATTTCAGTAAAACGAAGTGATATGGTTGCAGGCTATGGCAATTACATTGAAATAGATCATGGCCACGGAGTAGTTACCCGTTATAGTCACCTGGATTACTTGCAGGTAAAAGTAGGGCAACGGATTAGAAAGGGTCAGGCAATTGGTACTGTTGGTTCAAGCGGAGGTTCCATAGCTCCGCATTTACATTACGAAGTTATGGTAAATGGCATTTATACTGAGCCTATAAAATTCTTTATGGAAAACTTAACTGCTGATCAATTTAAAGAAGTGGTAAGCAGAAGTCAAAAAATGAATCAATCGCTGGATTAATGAGCAAAGTTCGCTATACATATAATCCGGAAACCTGCCGATACGAACCCATCATCGTTTCACCTAAAACTGCAGGCCGCAAATTACTTGGGTTCCTTTCTGTGTCATTGCTACTAGGGATTGCCGGATTAATGTATTTCAATTATAAATTTCCATTGATTGATGAGACAATCCACGAAAGAGAAAATATCAAGTTAAAATCAGAATGGCAGGTACTTTTTAAGCAATTAGATAATACCTCTCATCAACTAAGTCTCCTGGAGCAAAACGATGATGAAAACTACCGGGTAATCTTAGACTTAGAACCCCTTGATTTTACGCAACGTGAAGCGGGTGTGGGTGGTCGCGAAAAAGAAAGTGCCGAATTGAAATATCCGCTTATTAAAGTAGCATATGATCGCGTTGAAAAAATCGGAAACCGTTTAGAGATTGAAGCGCAGTCAATGCAACAACTTAAGTCAGAACTTGCACGCAAAGAAAAAATGTGGGCATCCAGACCCGCCATACAACCAATTAGTAATAAAGACCTCACCTATCTTCATACTTTATTTGGTCTTCGGTTGCATCCATTACTCGGCTATGTGAGGCCGCACAATGGTTTAGATTTCAGCGCGGCAATCGGCACACCTGTATATGCTACCGGTGATGGCAAAGTCAATAATGCAGAATATTCTCAATCATACGGAAATGTTGTTTACATTAATCATGGATTTGAATTTGAAACACGCTATGCGCACTTATCTAAATTTATTGTTACCCGTGGTGAAAATGTAAAACGTGGACAAATAATCGGATATGTAGGAAATACCGGGCTTTCCGTTGCAGCTCACCTGCATTATGAAGTGCTGTATAAAAACAATTTTATCAACCCAATCAATTTCTTTCAGCGCGATTTAAATAATAAGGAATACGAAAAATTAATTGAGATAGGCAGTAAGTCTATAACCTCACTCGATTAAATACAGGTAGAATTTTACCTTATCATTTCATTTGTTTTCTTTTGCAGCCATAAAATAGTTTATGAGAGCATTTTTTATTGCATTGGTTGCCACTGTTGGATTTACTCAACTTCAAGCTCAGAAAAAAGACACCATTTCTGTAATTGGTGTAGGCGACATAATGATGGGTAGCAACTATCCAAACACTTCCGGCTTGCCCCCGCAGGATGGCAAGGAACTGTTGAAAGAAGTTACTCCTGTTTTACAGAGTGCCGACATTACCATGGGCAATCTTGAAGGTGTGCTGCTCGATGAGGGCGGAACAGCCAAAACATGTCGCGACCCAAAAGTTTGTTATGTATTCAGAAGCCCTGTTCGCTATGTTCAAAACCTGGTAGATGCAGGTTTTGACTTGATGAGCCTGGCAAATAACCATGCTGGCGATTTTGGTGAGGCCGGTAGAAAAAGCAGTATTAAGGCTTTAGAGCAGGCAGGATTACATCATGCAGGACAGATAACTCATCCCTATACTATTTTTGAGAAAGATAGCATCCGCTATGGCTTTGCCGCCTTTGCTCCCAATAGTAATTGCGTGCCATTGAATGATTTAGCGGGCGCCAGAAAAATTGTAACCTTGCTGGATTCGTTGGCGGATATTGTGATCATTTCATTTCATGGTGGAGCAGAAGGACCACAACACCAGCATGTACCGCGTAAGGATGAATTATTTCATGGTGAAAACAGAGGAGATGTATATAAGTTTGCGCATACTCTGATCGATGCCGGGGCGGATATTATATTCGGACATGGCCCGCATGTTACAAGGGCAGTAGAGGTATATAAAAACCGGTTTATAGCATATAGCCTGGGGAACTTTTGCACCTACAGCGGCATCAATGTTTCTGGTGTAAATGGCTTAGCTCCAATTATTAAGGTGTATACCAATAATAATGGTGAATTTTTTAAGGCACACATAACCTCCACAATACAAACACCCCGATCTCCTGTGAAAATTGATAGCAAAAAACAGGTATTACAAAGAATTAAGGAATTGACAAGTCAGGATTTTCCCGAAAGTAAGATTGTAATAGATGAAAATGGGTGGGTGACTAAATCAACAGATTAATGTGCATAGCTTGTCGATAAAAAAAATTATTGACGTTGCTTCAAGTATAAAGAATTATTACTTTGCATTGAGTTCAAAAAAAGAACCAAATAACCCCAGCCTCTTTATTCCCTCATGGCGTACAAAGAAAAAGAAATTGAAAAGATCTACTACTCAATAGGTGAAGTAGCAGAAATATTTGATGTAGCGCCTTCTCTTATACGTTTTTGGGAATCTGAATTTGATCTCATCCAACCCAAAAAGAACCGCAAAGGCAATCGCCAGTTTACCAAGGAAGATATCGACCATGTGCGTACCATTTATCACCTGGTTAAAGAAAAAGGTTTTACGTTGCAAGGCGCCAAAGAAATGCTTCGAAATGATGCACACTCCGTTCGCGATAAAATGGATCTATTGGATTCCTTAAAAAAGGTAAGACAATTTTTGGTTCAGGTGCGCGAAAAACTCTGACATCCTCTCTACCAACTAATTAGGTTATGGATCAGGAACGCCTCTCCTTCCTATCACTTCATTTTTTACCAGGTATTGGTGATTTCCTACTTAAACAACTAATCAGCTATTGCGGATCGGCCGAAAAGGTCTTTAAGAATTGGCGAAGTCTCTGCAGAGGCAATAAAAAATGGTAAAACAATTCACCTGGCCGAACGCGAGTTAAGAAAAGCGGAGAAAGAGGAAACAGAAATCATTCTCTATACAGATAAACACTATCCTCAGCGACTTAAAATTATTGAAGACTCGCCCAGTGTTCTTTATTATAAAGGAAATATAAATTTAAATCCTTTGCGCACAGTGGGCATTGTTGGCACACGCCAGGCAACGGAATATGGAAAAGATATGGTGGAAAATATTTGCCAGCAATTAGTGCCCTATCAGACAGTGATTGTTAGCGGCCTGGCCTATGGCATAGATATACATGCACATAAACACGCTTTAAAATCCGGACTTGACACGATTGGTGTGATGGGCAGTGGCATGGATATAATCTACCCTGCCGCACATAAAGAAACCGCAAAAAAAATGACCGCCCAAGGTGGATTGTTAACTGAAAATCATTTCGGCACCAAACCCGATGCTCATAATTTTCCGGCACGCAACCGAATTATTGCCGGCTTATGTGATGCCCTCATAGTAGTAGAAGCAGCTGAAAAAGGCGGAGCATTAATTACTGCTGACATAGCCAATAGCTATCATAAAGATGTTTTTGCTGTTCCTGGAAGTATTGGATTATCATACTCAGAAGGGTGCAACAAATTAATTAAAACCAATAGAGCCAATCTTTTCACATCTGTTAAAGATCTTGAATACATTATGAATTGGTCAATTCAAGATAACAGCCTTCCAGCGATTGAAAATTATTCAGCTTTAAGTGAGGAAGAGCAACTGGTTATGCGGATTCTAAGAGAAAGAAAATCACCCATGATGATTGATGAAATCAGTCTTTTGTCATCACTAAATCCAAGTAAACTTGCCTCCTTACTACTGAACCTTGAATTCAGCAACCTCATAAAATCTCTTCCCGGAAAAATGTTTGGGTTAAAATAATTATTTAACAAAGATAGAGTCTGCGAGCTGAAGGGTTTTATAAAATTCGCTTCTGTTTAATGTTGGTGCGGCATTTTTTGAATCGAGAAAAGACAAAAGCGTTTCCGTGGCAATATTCCCCACCAATTCATCTTTCGCCATGGGGCAACCACCAAAACCTTTGATCGCTGAATCGAATCGCTGACATCCTGCATCATAAGCTGCCTTAATTTTATCTTCACTCGTAGCCGGATTTGAATGAAGGTGTGCGCCAAATTCGATTTTAGGAAATTTACTTTTTAAAGAACCAAATAAATGAATAATCTGATCACGGCTTGAAACCCCAATCGTATCAGCCAAAGAAATAATGTCCACATTCAAAGAAGAAAGAATATCAGTAAACTGCTCTACAATTCCAGAATCATATGGATCACCATAAGGATTGCCAAATCCCATGCTGATATATACAACCTGTTTCTTACCATGAGTTGCGCATAACTCCTGAATTTCATTCACCACATTTAATGCTTCGCTTATGGATTTATTGGTATTGCGTTGTTGAAAAGTTTCAGAAATTGAAAGTGGAAAGCCGAGATAGGAAATATTGGAATACCGGCAAGCCTCCTCGGCACCGCGCAAATTGGCAACAATCGCCAATAATTTTGATGATGTAGTTGATAAGTCAAGATTATCAATCACTTCAGCGGTATCACGCATTTGCGGAATTGCCTTAGGTGCGACAAAACTTCCAAAATCAATCGTATCAAATCCAACCTTTAAAAGCTGATTCAAATATTCAATTTTTCTGGCTGTTGGAATAAATTCAACCATTCCCTGCATCGCATCGCGGGGGCATTCAATTAACTTCATCTTTTGTTTAATCAATTACCAAAACTACGCAACAATTGGTCATGGAAAAATACAGTCAACTGACGGCACTTTCGACTACTTAACATTCATTTAATTCATATACAGATTATAACAATTAAATTGCGTAGATAATCATTTGTAATTATGCCTTTAACTTCATTATCTGGCACTCTTGGCCCAAAGCGAGCAGCTCATCTTTTGCATAGGGCTACCTTTGGCCCAAACAAAGAGCAAATCGATAATTTTTCAACACTTACCGCCACACAGGCAGTAGCTCAATTATTTAATCAACCATTACCCGACCCGGCATTACCCATTGATACCGCTACAGGTATGGAGTGGGTAATTTCAGGTAAGACCGATGCGAATAGCGGAGAAGATGTGCTGCAGGAATTTTTTAAGGGTTGGCTTATGGGGCAAATGCTTAGTATTAATGTGCCGGGTAATTTGTCTTTGTCCTTCTCTGCCCGCGAAAAGATTGTCTTTTTTCTGCATACGGTATTAACGGCCATACAAAGCAAAGTTGACAACAGCAGATCACTGTATTTTCAGAACCAGTTGTTTAGAAAATTTGCACTTGATAAAAATCTTGGTCCAGATTTTAACTTTAAAGAACTCACCAAAAAGATTAGTGTTGATAATGCAATGCTTCGTTTGCTTGACGGCAACCTGAATGTGAAAGGCAGTGTGAATGAAAATTATGGTCGCGAGCTTTTAGAATTATACAGTATTGGCAGGGGGCTAGAAGGCACCTTGCCACCAGCAACCATTCCTGGTGATTATTTTAATTTCAAAGAGCAAGATGTTCGCGCGGCTGCATTGGTACTTTCTGGTTGGGAACTGGATACTACGTTTACAAGTTACGATGCAACCGTTACGCTTGATCTAAATGGAACCATGCGCTTGCCAAGAGGTAAAGTGCGCGGCAGTATTAATAATGCGAGCGCCCATGATAATACGGTGAAACAATTCAGCGAACGATTTGATAATGCAACCATTCAGCCAGACCCGCTGCTGATGGCAGGTTCCAGCGCAACAGAGGCCAGTGCACTTGATGAGATAAGTCAATTAATTGAATTAATCTATTCAAAACCCGAAACAACCCGCAACTTCTGCAGAAGAGTATATCGATACTTTGTGTATCATGAAATTACTCAGGCAATTGATGATACCGTCATCGCAGAAATGGCTGACACATTCATCACTAACGGCTATAAAATTCAACCGGTATTGGAAGACCTTTTTAGCAGTGCACATTTTTATGAAGCTGCTGCCGGTGTAACTGACGATCACTTTGGAGCGATTATAAAATCACCGCTTGACCTGACCACCGGAACACTAAGGATGTTTAATGTGCAATTGCCAGACCCGGTAACACAGGCAGCATCATTTTATGAAAAAACCAATGAACTCATACAAAGCCTCAGTAAAATGGGAATGAATTTCTATGAACCATTTGATGTTGCCGGATATGATGCTTACCACCAATACCCGATCTATCATCGAAGTTGGATCTCGACCAACTTTCTGGTAAAGAGATATGAATTCATACGTGAACTCATCACCGAAAATCAAATGAAACCAGGGGCACTTACTATCAATCCTTTGCTTTTTGTGCAATCATTTATAAGTAATGCAACGGCCTCAGATGCAAAACTTTTGATTATTGAATTATCAAAATATTTTCTTCCCCTTGCCGACAATCTCACTTTCGATACGGCAGCAGATGACAATGCAGGTATTACCGCGGAGCGACTAAATTACTTTCTCACTGCGTTTTTAAAATCCCCTCAAATCGATGCAGACCCGGAAGCAGCCTGGACATTCCGATGGAACAACCCCGTTGACATGGAGGTGGTAAAACGGCAGTTGGAAAACCTGTTTAATGCGATGTTGCAGTCTCCGGAGTATCAACTTTACTAATGAACACATGAAAAGAAGAAATTTTATAAAAAAACTTTCATTGGCTGCAGTGCCATTTACAATTGGTGGAATTCCAATCAAGTTGATGGCTGAGAACTCGCTTACCCGCATGGCTAGTCAAAGTACCAATGATAGGGTGCTTATAATTCTGCAGTTACATGGTGGTAATGATGGTCTTAATACAATCATTCCGGTTGAAGCCTATGATCTATATTACCGCTGGCGTGCCAACATCGCAATTCCTGCAAAAAATAGTGTTCGCAAAATGATTCCGTTGGACAGCACATTGCCAACCGATGCACAAGTAGGTTTACATCCGGATATGACAGGTGTAAAGGATTTATATGACCGCGGCCGGATGAATATAATTCAGGGTGTCTCCTATAAAAACAATAACGGATCTCATTTTCGTGGTCGGGATATTTCATTCATGGGCGGAGGATTTGATGACTATTACTCCTCTGGTTGGGTAGGTCGCTATCTGCAGCAGGAATTTGCTCCGCAAGTCTATCCTAATGATTTTCCAAATGAAGAAATGAAAGATCCGCTCGCTATTGAAATGGGCAGTGATGTTTCACTTATCTTCCACCAGGAGGGTAACATACCCACATCGATTTCATTAAATGATCCACAGAACTTCTCTAGACTGGTAAGTGAACTGGATGGATTTATTGATCAGGGAATAGATCCAAGAGGAAAACCACCTTTGGCGTTGGATAATTCGCCCTATGGAAGAGAGTTAAACTGGATTTTGGGATTGGAAGACAAAACCAAAGATTACGCAGAGCGATTATATGAAGTTTATAAGAAAGCACCTTCGAGTGGTGTTACCTATCCTGAATTATATCCTTTCAATGCACCAAAAGGTAGCATGAAGAATAGACTTACTCCACAACTTCAACTGATCGCGCGACTTTTAGATGGTGGAGGTCCTAATCAGGGAGTAAAAACAAAAGTATTCCTGGTTAAGCTGGGGGGCTTTGATACACATGCCGAACAAGTGGAAAGTTATGACCCAACCATGGGCCAGCATGCTGCATTAATGTATCATATATCGAGTGCAATGAAGGCGTTTCAGGATGACCTTCGTGCACGCGGGCTGGAAGACCGGGTGCTTACTGTCACGACTTCCGAATTCGGAAGACGTGTACGATCAAATGGAAGTTATGGCACCGACCATGGCACTGGTGCACCTGTGATGATATTTGGTAAGGGTGTACAGCCCGGTGTGGTAGGTAAAGTACCCGACTTAACTAAAGAAAACGTGGAGATGCAATATGACTACCGACAAGTCTATGCAAATCT
>JALOMN010000117.1 GCA_025455445.1 Cyclobacteriaceae bacterium | reverse complement strand
TTTTTTGTTGGTCATTTAGTACGTTACTTATTGCTCCAATCCGGCCAGCGACCCGGTGTGTAGGGCGCCTGGTTTATTTCAAGTTCCTTTTCAAGTTGTTCAATACTGGAATTTATTTTTCTCATTTCTAAAAGCAATACACTAAACTGCTTAGCGGCTGTTGAGAAAGAGTCGTTAAATGTTTTTGGAACAGGTGCAGTTGAATTCCAAACACTGCCCTCAATACCAGAAACCCTATCGTTAATTGACGGAGTTGTTTCAAAATCTCTGCGCGCTCTCGTTTGGTCACCATTTAATTGTGTTTTTAATACGCTTAGTTGTTGGGAAACAGCATGCGCTTTTTCAAGAAATATTTTGGCTGGCGCAGGCATGTCATGCACAGCCAGATTAATATTCCGCACACGTTGTTCCATCATATTCATCAAATCAGTAGCAGCACTAACGGCCTTGCGTAATTCTGTTACCTGTTTATAAAATGCAACATTTGCATTCATATTGGTGGGTATGCTGCTTTGATCTAAAAGTTTGCATGTAAATTTTATTGGTGCGACTAATTCGGTGAGTATACCATCTTCATATTTTGACAGACTTACGCTATAATTTCCAGGCATGGCAAGATGTCCTTCTTCCGCACCACCAAATAATTGGTCGGGAGCAGGCGTAAAGCGGCTATTAACCGGTGCAGGAGATCCGTATCGAAAATCCCACACTATTCGCTGCAATCCTTTTTTTGCGGCAGCTTTCAAATGACGTACCACGCTGCCAGACTCATCCTTTATAGTGAAGAGTAAATAGGGTTCTGGCTGTTGATCTTCCAGTCTCAGACTATCGATGCTTGGATAATATACTTTTTGCTTCTTTTCATATTTTGCTTTTTCTGCCTCTTGTCGTTTTTCTTTAAGCGTTTTCACATCTTCTTTCAGATAATACGTAAAGACGGCACCTACTTGTGGATTAGGTGTAGAGAAATAACTGCTACCTAAATGTCCTTTATCGCGCAAACCCAGAGGGTAGCGTTCAATAAACATCAGGCTTTCCTTTATTGGAAAAATGATTGCAGGTTTATTCAACTCTTCATTTTTGAGATTACGCAGTAACGAATAATCATCGAGAATATAAAATCCACGTCCAAACGTAGCGAGTACCAGATCATTTTCTCTGCGTTGAATTTCCAGATCACGCACGGCTATCGTGGGCAAGCCCGCTTTCAACTGCGTCCAGCTCAGGCCACCACTTGTTGAAAAAAATAACCCAAACTCTGTTCCCACAAAAAGTAAATTGGCATCTACGTGGTCTTCAGCAATACTATATACACTGCCACGCACCGGTAGATTACTATGAATTGGCTTCCATGTTTTTCCGGCATCATTTGTCTTTAATACGTAAGGCTTAAAGTCGCCATAGCGATGATGATTGAAACAAACATAGGCAGTGTTTTTATCGTGAAGTGAAGCAATAACCTGATGCACATAACTCATGGCAGGCACGCCTGGCAGGTTATCAAACTTTGTCCAGTTTTTTCCACCATCGGTGGTGAGTTGTATCAGCCCATCATCGGTGCCTACCCACAGCATGTTCTGATCAAATTTTGATTCAGCAATGGAAGTAAGTTGTCCAAAAATATCGGTGCTACCATTTTTTGCAATGGCATCTACTGACCACACTTTACCCATCACCTCAAGTTTATTGCGATCTATCTGCCTGCTCAAATCCGGACTGATTACCGTCCAGCTATCGCCACGATCATCCGTGCGAAATAATTTGTTAGCGCCAAAATATAAACGAGTGTTACTATGCTGACTTATTAGTAAGGGCGCATCCCAGTTCCAACGATAGGCGGCTTCACCTTCTTTTTCTACCGGTTTTATAAATAAGTATTCACCACTTTTTCTATCAAATCGATTTAATCCACCGTACTGACTTTGAGCATAAACTATATCAGGATTTGATTGATCCACTTGTGTTTCAAAACCATCTCCCAGCGAGGTGATATACCAATCTGAATTTACAATGCCATTGGCAGAGGTAGTGCGGCTTGGTCCGCCCAGGCTCAGATTATCTTGTGTACCACCATGTACACCATAGAATGGATATGCATTATCTGTTGACACTTTGTAAAATTGTGTGACCGGCAAGTTTGATTTGAAATCCCAGGTTTTTGCAAAATCCCAACTTTCATAAATGCCACCATCACAACCTACCAACAAGTGTTCTGTATCTTTTGGATCAATCCAGATGCAATGATTGTCGATGTGTTTGTTGAGCTCACCCAGATTGCTGACGGTTTTACCACCATCGCTGCTCACTTTGTAATAAGTATCTGTGATGAAAATTTTGTTTACATCATTAGGGTCGCACGTCACCTCCTGGTAATAATTTCCTGAAGTAGAGAATGAATTGCGTTTTTCCCAACTTGCACCTTTATCTGCGGAGCGAAAAATTCCACCCTTACCATCTTTTGCTTCTACTACTGCATAAAGTACATCTGGGTTAACAGGACTGATAGCAAGACCAATTCTGCCCAGTTCGCCACCGGGCAATCCGCCTTCTAGTTTTTTCCAGGTTGTACCTCCGTCCGTTGATTTATACAACGCAGATTCCGGACCTCCGCCAATGTAAGTAAACACTTTTCGAATGCGCTGATGAAATGCTGCATATAACACCTCAGGATTGCGAGGGTCCATTACTAAATCATTAACACCTGTATAGGCACTCACTGACTTTACATTTGCCCAGGTAACACCACCATCGGTTGACTTAAATACACCACGGTCTCCGCCTTCACTCCAAACCGGTCCGTAGGCACCCACATAGATAATATTCGGATTGGTTGGATGCACAATAATTTCAGAGATATGTTCTGAGTTTTTCAGACCCATGTTTTTCCAGGTTTTGCCTCCGTCTTCACTTTTATACACGCCATCACCATATGAAACAGACCGTTGATTATTGTTTTCACCACTACCCACCCACACCACGCTTGCATTAGTAGGGTCCAGTGTAACACAACCAATAGAATATGAACCCTGCCCATCAAAAATCGGAGTGAAGGTTACGCCTTTGTTAATGGTTTTCCATACACCACCCGAAGAGGTTGCCACATAGTATTCACTGCTATTGGAGGGATTCACCGCAAAATCAGAAATACGGCCTGAGGTTACAGCAGGCCCAATGGAGCGCAAGGTTAAGCCTGAAAATATTTCAGATGAAAACCCCGAAGGACTTTGTGCGGGAGTTTTTTGTTGACCATTTAAAGAGTACGAGATAAAACAGATAAGCAGAACGGTCAACAGGTGTAGGATTGACTTCATAGGTGTTGATTTAGAAAATTGAAATGTTTGATTAGATGAAATTTAATGAAAAGAATTATCGAACATATTCAATATGTGATTAGCGGGTTTTGCGACCAGGTGGATATGCATTGATCTTGTTCATTTTTGTTAAATCCACTGTTCATATTTATACACTTTTGAACAGCACAAGATCTTAAATCATTAAAATTTGCGAAAAAATAAAGTTTACTGATTTTTGAATGATTGTTGTGGTATGGTTTTCTAAAGAAAAGCGCCACACACATGTCGACAAAAAATTCTTCCTCTTCTACCACCATTTTAATTGTGCTGATGATGATCATCACCTTTCCATTCTGGATTGCCATTGGGGGTGTGGCAATTGGTTTGATCGCAGCTGTTTTTGGTGTGGTATTCGGATTATTAGGCGCCATACTGGGAGGCTTGTTTGCATTGATTGCCTTACCATTTAAACTGATGTTTGGCTGGGGCGAATGGTCGTGCAGCTTTCCCTCTTTTCATGGCAATGGTTTTGTGTGGCTCGCCCTATTGATCTTTGCAGCACTGGTGATCACCAAAAGAAGTCGTAAGTGAATCAGAACTTCAACACTTCACGCATAGCCTGCAGGTGATTTCTCAGCGCATCCTGCCAGGTCAGGTCGGCATCCCATCCTTTACCCAAAAAGATATTACCATACTCGATATGTTTCAGGTAATATTTAAATACTGTTTGACTGGCTGGTATTGTTTTCAGATCAGCCTCGCCATTTACATACACAATGGAAGTGAGCGATTTGGTAATTTGTGTGAGATCATAACCTAATATGTTTTTGGCTTCTTTACCATCGGTGTGCACGTAGCGCAGAATGGTAATGAATCCGCGATTGGACAATTCGCGCTCTTCCAGATTGGGATCGACCAATTCATATTTCACCGGGAAGTATTCCTTTAAAATTTGCTCAAGCTCGGCATCTGCTTTTTCATTGCCCCATCGGGGCACGGCTACTTTAAAGGATTTGGCATCGTTGCTGAAGCTTTCAAAACGCCTGCTTTTAAAAGCAACCAATTCCACATCGGTTTCCGGATATTCATTGATTAGAAGATTTTGTTTTTTCTGTGTGTTAAGTGTGGCACGATACACGTTACGCAATAATTCGGTCAACGAAGCATGAGATTCCTTCCATGCAGACGCTCCTTCTGAGGCAAAACCAGAAGTGTTATTAAATGGGACAAAAGTAAATGCGAAATTTTTTGACTTTTCAAAGAAAATCAAATACGTAATCGCACGGTTGATAAGGTAGGTAGTAAGCGCTTTGTTTGGGTCAGGCCCGGCAAGCACATGATTTGTGCTGAAGTAAGCGACTGCATCAATGCCGGTTTGCTGAAACATTTTTTGTGCTTCTATGAGTTCTGCTTCCGTATACGAATCATCATATAATACAATGGAGCGCGTGCTTAACAATTTGTCCGGCACGGCATCGGTAATAGTAACTCTCTTAAGAATTAATTCCTTTTCATTTGCTGGCTGGGCAGCAGCAGCAAAGGCTATCAAAAAAAATATAATGACTTGTAAATATTTCAAGAAGCAGGATTTGCAGAAATAACGAAAAGATGACACCGCTGGTATAGTTTCAAATTATATCGCAATATACAGCCCATCTTCTTCATCGCGAACAGGATAAATTTCTAAATCAGCCGATCGCTCACGATATTCCCGGCCCGTTTGCAGATCAAACTGATAACCATGCCAGGGGCATACAATTTCGCCCACTGAATTTACGATGCCTTTGCTCAACGACTCACCATTATGTGTGCATTTATTACTCACCGCATAAAATCGTTTATTGCGTTTTACAAGGCAGATTCTTTTTTCGCCAATCACTACCAGTTGTGGTTTGTTTTCTGATAGCAATTCTTCAGCATCCGCATGTTTTGAGAATATTTTTATCCAACCCATCACTTTCGTCTTTTGTCAGGCAGGTGTTTTTTATACATTGAACCAAATTACCTAAATCCATGCAAAGATTTTATCAAACGCTGGCGCTTTTACTATTAAGTGTCACTATGCTGGCTCAAACCAACGCCAAACTCAATAGTAAAATTGATCAACAGGCCAGAGAACTTGAGCCCAAACTCGTGGAGTGGCGCAGGTATTTTCATGAACATCCGGAATTATCCAATCGCGAAGTGAAAACCAGTAACCGGATTGCACAGCAACTGAAAGCGCTGGGTTTGGAAGTACAATATCCGGTAGCGAAAACAGGAGTGGTTGCCTTATTGAAGGGCGCTAAACCCGGTCCGGTGGTAGCTCTGCGTGCCGACATGGATGCATTACCGGTAACGGAAAGAAATTCATTACCCTTTGCTTCAAAGGCAACGGACAATTTTGGCGGACAACAGACTGGTGTGATGCATGCGTGTGGGCATGATGCGCACATGTCGATATTATTGGCAGTAGCGGAAATCCTCACTAAGAACAAAGCCGAGTTGAAAGGCACGGTGAAGTTTATATTTCAGCCGGCCGAAGAAGGTGTGCCAGCTTCTGAGGGGCCTGCAGGTGCCGAGTTGATGGTGAAAGAAGGTGTGCTAGAAAATCCAAAAGTGGATGCCATTTTCGGATTGCACATACAGTCGTTACTTC
>JALOMN010000116.1 GCA_025455445.1 Cyclobacteriaceae bacterium | reverse complement strand
GGATTTTGTCAACCTTATACTTCCAAATCAGGCGGTCGCACCGGATACGAAGAAGAGAAATGGCACTGGTCTTACCTGCCTTTATCGGGCGAGTTTTTAAAGCAGTATAATAAACAAATGCAGTATGCCGATATTAAAGGATTTGCCGGAAGTGAGATCTCAAAATCTCTCGATGTGATTACTCAGTATGTCAACGGAGTAGCCTGTAAAAAATAATTTACCTGCTTTACCCTTACGGATCACTCTTTTACCAATGACGAAAGTTCGATTCCGAAAAAAATTGGTTCACAGGCATCTTCAGCCATTTTAATTTTTCCGCTATAGCGAACAACCTTGCCTACTGGAATAAAATCTGCTAGGGGATAATTACAAGGAACAAATCCACCCGCTTTGAAAGCCGGGTCCACGTTACCTATATAATAAAAATAAGTGTTTGAACTTGAATCTGTCCATTTATAAATCCGACCGAATTGCTCATTGATTTCATATCCGGTATATACTTCACATCGATTTGAATCAAATAGAACATTGTCTTTACAACCTATGGTTATAAGCACAATCATCAGAAGTACGATCCTTTTAAAATTAACCGGTATCATTACCTCAATATCGTTAAAAATTTTCAATCGTTCTTTGTCCCGGAAATTATCTGGTAAAGATATTTATTGTTCTATTCGCAATATCTCTTTCCCTTTTACGATATTTATTATCTCTCTTTATCGCCCGCAGATATTACCATTGAAACTATGAAGAAAATAATCATCGCTAGTATGGCTGTAGCCGTTGCAGCTGCCGCCATTTTCTATTATACCGATAGCAAAAGCAACAAAACGCTTAACCCAACAATTAATCCTGCCTTTGGCGAGTATATTTCCTCTTATACTGCCGGGATGATTAATTCCGGATCACGGATTCGCATCGTGTTATCTCAGGATGCGGTTGATTTTGCAAATGTGGGTGATGAAATTACAATTAAGCTATTTGAATTAAGCCCTTCTATAAAGGGTAAAACAGTTTGGCTGGATAAACGCACAATCGAATTCAGACCTGATACAAGATTTATTTCTGGCCAGACTTATGAAGTTCGTTTTAACCTTGGCCGCCTGATAGAAGTGCCCAAGGCGCTTACCATGTTTTCTTATTCTGTGCAGGTGATTCCACAGAGTTACGATGTGCAGATTGAAAATGTAAAATCGTATTCTAAATCTGATTTGAAGCGACAAAAAATTGAAGGCATTCTTTTAACGGCTGATTTTGCTGAGGATGCGGCAGTAGAAGGAATGATTTCTGCACAACAAGATGGCAATTCATTAAAAGTGAACTGGACTCACACAGGTGAAGGTAAACAACACGCCTTTGTGGTTGAAGAAGTATTGAGAAAGGATGCAGCAAGTAGCGTGAAGCTGGCTATTTCAGGTAAGAGTTTGGGAGTTGAACAAACAGAGGATCGCGAGGTGGAGATCCCCGCATTAGGGGACTTTAAAGTTACCAACATACGTGTGGATCAATCAACCGCCCAGCATGTAGTAGTACAATTTTCTGATCCGCTTAATGAAAGGCAAAACCTGGAAGGGTTAATCCGAATCGGAGAGTTAAGTAGTCTGGATTTTGAAATCAAAGAAAATGAGATTCGTATTTATCCTCCGGTACGACAAACCGGAGTAAAAACATTAACCATAGAAGCAGGTGTACTGAACATTCTAAACTATAAAATGTCGCAAGCTTCTTCTTCTGAAATAGCCTTTGAGCAACTGTTGCCAGCGGTTCGGTTTACAACAAAAGGCAGTGTGCTTCCTTCCAGCGAAGGGTTAGTGTTGCCTTTTGAAGCGGTTAATCTCAAAGCGGTGGATGTAAAGATTATCCAGATTTATGAAAATAATATTCTGCAGTTTTTGCAAGTAAACTCCTTAAATGGAAATGAAGAACTACGAAGAGTAGGTAAGTACACTTGATTTATCGCAATACCTGCGTGCTGAACCTGCTGCCATCTATCAGGTACAAATCAACTTCAAAAAATCTTACAGCACCTATGCATGCGAAGGCGGGGAAGAAGCCGAAGAGCAATCTTCTTTTGAATCAGATAGCTATGAAGACGAAATGTTTGAAAGTTACTGGGATTCCTATGATGAATATTACTATGATGATTATGAATGGCGCGAACGCGATAATCCTTGTCATTCGTCTTATTATAACGGAAATCGCAAAATCAAAAAAAATATTATTGCATCCGATATAGGGTTACTTGCCAAGCGAGGAGATGAGGGCAGCACGATGGTAGTTGTAAATGATATTAAGACAGCCAAACCATTGTCTGGTGTTCAACTTGAGTTGTATGATTATCAGCTTCAATTATTGGGAACAGCGTCCAGCGGTGCAGATGGCAAGGCAATAATTCAAAGCAACCAGAAGCCTTTTGTTGTAATGGCTAAAGACGGAGCGCAACGGGGCTATTTGAAAATTTCAGATGGTGAATCTCTCTCGCTCAGCAATTTTAACGTGGGCGGAGAATCAGTAAGAAAAGGATTGAAGGGATTTTTATATGGCGAGCGCGGTGTGTGGCGCCCGGGCGATTCGTTGTATTTAAGTTTTATACTCGAAGATAAAATGAAACTTCTTCCTCCATCACATCCGGTGGTGTTTGAATTGCAAAATCCACAAGGACAGGTTACTTCACGATTGGTACGTTCATCATCTGAAAATGGCTTCTATAAATTTGCCACAGCCACAACCAGTGATGCACCAACCGGCAATTGGCTGGGACGCGTAAAAGTGGGCGGCACTGAATTTACTCAGACAATAAAAATTGAGATGGTGAAACCCAACCGGCTAAAGATCAATCTGGACTTTGGTGTGGATAAACTTACTGCTTCGAGTAACGATATACAGGGTAATTTGAAAGTAAACTGGCTGCATGGTGCCCCCGGCAAAAATCTGCGCGCACAATTTGAAGTGATGCTGACCAAGGCTACTACTAAGTTTGATCAATATCCCGATTATGTGTTTGATGATCCTTCTATTGATTTCTATAGTGAATCACAACCTGTATTTGATGGTTATACAGATGCGGAGGGCAATGCAACGGTGACAGCAAAAATTGAAGTTTCTGAATTGGCACCGGGTTCACTGAATGCTATTTTCCGCGGCAAGGTTTATGAAGAGAGTGGCAACTTTAGTATCGATCGGTTTAGTATTCCCTATTATCCATACAGTGCATTAACAGGCATCCGATTACCTCAGGGTGATAAATCACGGGGTATGTTGCTTACAGATACTACACACCGGGTAGATATTGTTTCAATCGATCCGAATGGTAAACCACTTTCCAGAAACATCGAGCTGTCAGTGTTTAAAGTTGACTGGCGCTGGTGGTGGGATACTTCCGAAGGCTCAGTGAATTTTATGTCGGGACAATACGCCCAGCCAATCATGAGGGGCAAAGTCAGGACAGTGAATGGAAAGGGTAGTTGGAGTTTTAAGATTAAACAACCGGAGTGGGGAAGATTTTTTGTGGTAGCCCATGATACCGAGTCTGGCCATAGCACCGGCAAAATAGTATATATCGATTGGCCGGGCTGGGCCGGTCGTGCGCGCAATGAAGCAGATGGTGCCACCATGCTTTCTTTCTCATCCGACAAACCTGTGTATAATATTGGTGAGAAAGCGAATCTAGTAATACCGGGAAGCGAAGGTGGTCGTGCACTTATCAGCATTGAAAATGGAAGCCGCGTGCTGGAAACTTTTTGGTTAGAGACTAAGAAGGGCGACAATCAGTTTGCATTTGATATCACAAAAGAAATGACACCCAATGTGTTTGTGAATATCACATTGTTGCAACCACACGCACAAACAGTGAATGATTTACCAATTCGTCTGTATGGTGTAATTCCGATTCAGGTAGAAGATCCGGGCACTCATCTGAATCCAATCATTGCGATGCCCGAAGTATTAGAGCCCGGTAAAGAAGTAGTAATTAAAGTATCAGAAAAAGATGCTCGCAAGATGACTTACACATTGGCGATGGTGGATGAAGGCTTGCTTGATCTCACCCGATTTAAAACTCCCGATGCATGGAGTCGCTTTTATGCGCGCGAAGCACTGGGCGTAAAGACCTGGGATTTGTATGACCAGGTAATGGGCACATATGGTGGTCGTATTGACCGATTGCTTGCCTTGGGTGGCGATGCGGAATTGGCTGCGAAGGAAGATGATTCAAAAGCGAATCGGTTTAAGCCAGTAGTGAAATTCTTTGGTCCGTTTACGGTGAGCGGAGGCAGCAATGAGCATAGATTTATTATGCCACAATATATTGGCTCGGTGAAAACAATGGTGGTTGCGGGTTATGAGGGTGCCTACGGAAAAACAGAAAAGGTAACTCCCGTGCGCAAACCGTTGATGGTATTGGCAACGTTACCGCGTGTGCTAGGTCCTGAAGAATCAGTGAAGCTTCCTGTTACTCTTTTCGCAAATGAAAAAAACATCAACCAGGTAAAAGTATCTATTTCAGTGACAGGGCCAGTGTCACTTACCGAGTCTGCTAAGACAATCAGCATGAGTGGAAATTCAGATATGACGGTTGACTTTGATTTACTGGTCAAATCATCCACCGGAAAGGCAACTGTAAAAGTAACTGCCAATGCAGGCAATTATAATGCTACAGATGAAATCGAAATTGAAATTCGAAATCCGAATCCATCCATCACTAAAGTGCTGGATGTAATACTGGAAGCCGGGAAGACATGGAATACTTCGGTTACACCTGTGGGTGTGGCAGGAACAAATTCTGCGATACTCGAAATCTCAACATTACCTCCGGTTAATCTGGGTCAGCGGTTGAGATATTTATATCAATATCCTTACGGTTGCATAGAACAGACAACGTCTGCGGTGTTCCCGCAATTGTATGTGGATAAAGTTCGTGCCTTAACGGAAGAAGAAAAGGTATCTATACAACAAAATATAAAGGCAGGTGTAGAAAGGCTGAAGACTTTTGTAAATCGTGATGGCGGATTTGCCTATTGGCCGGGTCATGAAGATACTGACAGTTGGGGCACCACCTATGCAGGGCACTTTCTCATTGAAGCAGAGGCAAAAGGTTATTATGTTCCCAACGACATGATTAAACGATGGAAAAAATATCAGAAGAACAAAGCTCAATCATGGCGCAAGAATCAGGAGTATTCAAGCAGTGAATTAATACAAGCATATCGTTTATATACACTCGCACTTGCCGGTGAGGCAGAACTGGGTGCAATGAACCGGCTGCGCGAAACAACACCACTTCCTGCTACAGCCGCATGGATGCTTGCGGCAGCTTACGTAAAAGCCGGACAGCCCGAGGCAGCTAAAAAATTAGTGGAAAGTCTGTCTACGATAGTGAAGCCATATCAGGAATTAGCCTATTCCTATGGATCGGATATTCGCGACAAGGCTATCATGCTCGAAACGCTGGTATTGCTAAATGACAGAGTGAAAGCATTTGAACTGGTGAAAGAGATTTCTGCAGCGCTAAGTAATTCCAATTACTGGATGAGCACACAGTCACTCGCCTGGAGTTTGAAATCGGTAGGGTTATTTGCAAGCGGAGAGAAGAAAGGTGAGTTGAAGTTCACTTACACGTATAATGGTAAAGAAGTTACGGCATCTACTGACTTAACGATGGCACAGGTTACCATACCGATAGAAGGTGTAAAGAATAGTTCGCTCAAAGTAGTGAGTGCTAGCCAGGGCACATTGTTTACACGTTTGATTACGGAAGGAGTTCCGGCCCGTGGAACGGAGGAAGATGATGAAAAGAATCTTTCTATTTCTATTGTGTATAATGATGCACAAGGCAACATCATCGATCCATCGAGACTGGAGCAAGGCACAGAATTTAGTGCAAGTGTGACTGTCTTTAATCCGGGGTTGAGAGGCACGTATATGAATCTGGCATTGAACCAGATTTTTCCTTCGGGCTGGGAGATTACCAACTTGCGACTCACCGATGATGAGAACACCCGCAAGGCTGGTGATGTGCCAACCTATCAGGATATTCGTGATGACAGAGTGTACACCTATTTTGATTTGAATTCTAATCAGCGCAAGACATTTAAAGTGTTACTCACGGCCAGCTATGCTGGTAGTTTTTATCTGCCAGCCGTAAGTTGCGAGGCGATGTATGACAATACAGTGTTTGCGCGGAAGAAAGGAAGAGTCGTAGAAGTAGTTAAGAAAGTTAATCAATAGTGAAATAGAGTAAATGAAAGTATACGGAATCAAAAACTGTAATACAGTAAAATCAGCTGTTGAGTGGTTGAATAAGAATAAAATTCAATTTGAATTTCATGATTATAAAAAGTCAGGGGTCACTGCGGCCAAATTGAATGATTGGTGCAAACAGGTAGGATGGGAGAGCCTGGTGAATAAGCGAGGCACCACCTGGAGACAATTGGATGAATCAGTTCAAAATAAAATCACGAATGAAAAGGCTGCCATTGCATTAATGTTGGAGAAAACCAGCGTGATCAAGCGGCCCTTGATTGAAGAAAACGATAAAGTGATTTTACTTGGATTTGATGAAGCTTCTTATAAAGTAAAGTTGAAATAATATGGGGCTATTCTCTTTTCTGCAATCAGACAAACCGACTTATTCAGATAAAATCTGGCGCACCAGCCAGGCTGCCCGTAAGGGAATGATTACCGATGCATTGCTTGCCATCAGGCAAGGAAGAATTCCGGTTGTATTTGTGTGCTTCGAACAAGCGTTGAAAGAATTGATTGTGTTTCTTAACGAACAGCAGGTTCCGTTTTGTGAGTTGAAAAGCGACTCAAGTGATGATGCCTCTTTTCAGGATAAGGTAGTATATACAGGCAATTCATTGGCACTTATAAATTCTGCCTCGGGCAATTCAGTAGTTCGTTCGTTGGTGAAAAGTGGCCGCATGGTGTTTTTGTTCTTAGGTCATTATCCACTTCCGGTCACCGACAACAAAATAATTGGGGAGGTAAAGAAATTATCACCAGATGCCCACATGACTTTTTATTCATCATTAGATGAACCTGTTTTTAAGTTCTTTGGCGGTGAAAATCTAATTGGCCTGCTCGATAATCTGGGCATGAATGAAGATGAGGTGATTGAACATAGCATGGTGAGAAAATCAATGGAGCGCGCACGAGAAAAATTGCAGACCATGGTGAAACATGAAATCACAACAACCTCGCAGGAAGAGTGGTTTGAGAAAAATGTGAAGAAGATTTAAATCCCGGAAAGATTGTGCGATTGTGGTGGCGAAAATATCGGGTTCATTTTTTAGTTGCTGCCACTTCATTATGTATTTTTTATTACTTCGCTTTACCAAGCAACCTTTTCAACGATCCCTATTCTACCGTACTCGAAGATCGCGAAGGGAAATTGTTAGGCGCATTAATCGCACAAGATGGACAATGGCGTTTTCCGGAGTCTCAACTCGTTCCGGAAAAATACAAAGAGGCATTAATTCTCTTTGAAGATAAGCGCTTTGAAAATCACTTTGGGGTGGATGTGCTTTCAATGGCACGAGCCATTCGACAGAATGTCCGGGCGGGAAAAATTATCAGTGGCGGCAGCACCATTTCGATGCAGGTGATTCGCTTGTCGCGGAAAAATAAGTCGCGCACTTTCATTGAAAAGGTAATTGAATTGATCCTGGCCACACGCCTTGAACTTCGTTATTCCAAAACTGAAATTTTGAATTTGTATGCAGCCCATGCTCCCTTTGGGGGCAATGTGGTAGGGCTGGATGCAGCCTGCTGGCGATACTTTGGAAGAGAACCTTCACAGATGAGTTGGTCAGATGCTGCATTGCTGGCGGTGCTTCCAAACAATCCTTCATTGATACATCCCGGTAAAAACCGGGCGCAATTAAAAGCTAAGCGTGATCGTTT
>JALOMN010000115.1 GCA_025455445.1 Cyclobacteriaceae bacterium | reverse complement strand
AAGAAACGGGAAATGTTCGTTTAGCCATTCCAGCTTTTCTGGTAAAGAGTTTGGAAATTCCATGGCGGAGGAGACGATGAAAACTTCATATTTTATATTGAGCTCCTTCATTACTTCCTGACTGTGCGGATTTACTTCCATCTTTCTGAAGAAATCCTTCCGGAAGGTAAAATTATATACTGCTTCATGATTATCAGGAAAGCGTTCCATCTCAGGCTTGTGGTGCATGGATTCTCGTGATACGCGCACACCAAACTCCTTTTCATAATACTTAATAAACTGACCCGTAGCATCGGCCAGCACATCGTCCATGTCAACAATTAAACGTTTCATTGAAGTGCTTAACAAATTTATTTCATTACATTTTTTGAATAGAATTTAATGTCGTTCAAACTTTCATATTTCACAAAATCGCAAACCTATTTTTTTCTTTTCCAAACATTTTTAAAAGGGGCCACACTTTGCCTGCCTGAATTGTTTCCCAACTGAACCGCTTGATTCTTCCTAAGATCTTCAACATCAAACACAATTACATCAGTGTCTTGATTATTATATTTTATGCCCATTAATTTTTTACCATCCAGAGTTGTCTGCAAATTGTAAAGCAACGGACTTATATCACAGGTAAAAGGAGTAAATGCATTTTTATAATCCAACACCCAAAAATAATTATCGGCAGCATAATAAATAACTTCATCTTCATCAGGTAGGTTACTAAATATTACCCCAGCGAAACTAAAGGATCGTGTATCAAGGTATGACACATTGCTCACATAATCTTCTGTATCACTAATGAATTGCTCATATAGTTGGCCATGAAAAAGACGATTCGTCTTTTTACTAGCTACTAAATAATTTGACCGGCCACCGAATGGAGAGTTATAAATACGCACATCCTCTGAATTCTTTTCGATAATATCTAATGTTGTTGAGCCAAATGTGTGCATCATATATAGCTTTGACTCATCAAAACTCATTTGCATACCTTCATACTTAGTAGTATTTGAAATTGAATTGTACAAAGTATCATTGCTATTTGCATCTCTGTATCGCCAACTTAAGTCATTATTGATACTTAATGTCAATACCACACCAATTCCATTGTTCATAATTCTCATTTCATACGGATACCTTCCTCCATCAATATTTGCTTGATTATAGATAGGCTCAATATAAATAGGCTTAATAGCTCCTTTTACCGGGTCGAAATTGAAAATATAATTACTAGCACATGCTATGCATGTTTCTCTATTGCTAATTATATCAATCGTATTGTTATATGCATGATATTGCATTTTGCCTGGCGCGAAGCTAAGCGGGTATGAATCTATGATTTCAAATTGTGGAAGTTCAATTTTTAGTAATTTATTTGGATTTACTGTAATCGCCCACATTGCCGAATTATCCTTCAATATAAAATAATCTATAATCGAACCTGTGATCAAATGCTTTTCATTGTAAAATTGTGCCTGGGTGGATAGCACAAAATTGTCTCGTCCATCATTTGCTGTAATTGTGAATGAGTATTCATCCGCTAACTGCGCACAATTATAGTTGAATACAAGCCGGTTATTGTGGACTTTGTAATTGATATCTGTCACGCATCCTTGAAAATTTGCTGCGACTGAATTTACTGCAAGTGGCTTATTGAAATATACTATAATTGAATCTGCTCTGTCAGTTTCATAGTTTCCGATTATTCCTTTTGTGTCAATGATTTTTAAGGGTGGAGTTTGCTCTATCGAAATAATGCGGGTAAGCGAAGCTGTTTTTACTTTGAGCTTACCTTTTCTAATTTCATTATTGTCTGATAATTCAAGGTTTATAAGAAGTGTTTGACTTCCTCCTCCATTACCAATAGTGGGTTTTATCCACGATGCATCACTTGAAACCAACCAATCTGAATTCGATTCAACATCTATAGAAATTATACCTTCTTTATAGTTAACACTTTTTATCGAGTCACTTATTTTTAAAAATTCTATACCCGGATTTAATCTCACTTCCAGCAACGTTGGTTCCTTATTTAGTTCCACGATAACCTCTTTTGCGATATAATTCTTTCTTGTAAATAGTAGTGTAAATTTACCTACTGTAAGATTATTAAATATAAACTTACCGTCCTCTCCAGTTATAGTAGCACCTTTGTTAGAGACAATTGAACACGCTACACTATCTAAAAGATTGCCATATGTATTTACTACCGTTCCATAAATCGTACTTTTAGGCAATTCTGGCTGCTCATTGCATGCGGCATTCAACATGATTAGCGTGATAAATATTATATACCAACCCAAGTTTTTGAATGCGCAAAACATAGTGCGTTGAAAAGGAATTCTACTAAAAATAATTATCGGGTAAGAAATCGCTATCTATAAATAAAAATGCGCTCTGCCCGATGCATCGTCTGCTGGCCGGAAGGAGGTGAAATGCGGGCCTCAAAATACACTTCACGGGTGGCATAATCTACTTCAATGATTTTTCCGCCAAACTTTCCGTCATTATCCACATTCCAGCCCGGTATAAACAATACATTATTTTTTGCGGCTAGAAAATCCACATCAGATTGTATTTGCGAATACGCTTTGATTCCTCTCTCCTTTCCATATTGCCACACTTGCTTCACCGTAAGGTTGGTTTCATCGATTTGGTATTCCACTGCCCTGCTGTATTTTTCTGCCAGCGTGAAATTTCGTTTATCGCCATTGTCAAACACCATGAAATTTCCATTCAACTTAACCATTGGTGAATGCGGAAACCAAGCCCATTCAAAATCGGCATGATTGGTAATGCCATTGAGCACATCCTGATCTGTAATCAATTGATTATTATTATCTAAAGGCTTCAATAACTTTGTATTCAGATCCACGCCATTGCGCGCTGTGCCCCAGCCACCATGTGTACTCAATATCCATTTCACTTTATTGTCTGCTGTAATTTTCATCATGCCCTGAAAGCGTCCTGTAATTACCAGTGAATTATCATTATTATCATAATAAAGCCCATTGTTATGCAACCAGTTTACATTGGCATTGCCCAGATTATTCAACCAGGCAACCCGATTTTCATCCAGGCATTGTTTAAGATCCCACTCTTTAATAATAGCACCAGTAGTGCGGTCGAGTTCAATGATATAATCGTTAATGGTTGGCTTGCCATTAAGATGCACACTTCCATTTTTTGAAACCGCTACAATAAAATTACCGTTGGGTTTTTCAATTACATTATGATGAAACGTATATCCCTCAAACTTCCAGGAGTTCACTATTTTTCCATGAAAGTCAATTTCAAACACTTTATGCACCCCCGCATCGGCAAAATACAAATTGCCATTTTGCAATTGCTCCACACCGCATTCATAGCGCAGGAGATTTAATTCAGGATGATTTTTATAATCCATATACCAACGGATATCACCAAACGAATCCATAATAAATGGCATGAATGGTACACCCAGGCCACGATAGCTTACGATCGTTAAATCCCCGTCCATCTTATCTCGCTTCGCCACATCAATATCAATTGAAGGCAACTTCACATCCAGTGCGGCAGTGGTGATAGTAACTGATTGTTTTACGCGCTCTTTTCCATTTGCGTTAGTGAATGTAAGCTCTATGGTATTTTCAAAATTACCATACAACCCAAATACATTAATACGGTGCACCTTCGCAAAATCAGAAGGTGAATGGTTCAAATCACTTCTCGATCCGTTCTTCCCTACTACACGAAGTTTGAATTTACCTTTCACAGGAATGGATGTTCGAATAATTGCTGAAAGGGGTGTGTAGCCACCCGGATTAAGTTGCACACTATCTGCCGTAATAAATAGCGAATTCCCCATTAAAGGTGCATTACCTGAAGCGCCATCTGTAAACTGCACTGTAGTGATCCACGCTGACGGTTTGGGTTGAAATAATTTTACAATTGAACCACTCAGTTTTACTGTATCGTCATTTTCAGTAATCAGGTGATAGATGTTGTTATCGATATAATGATTAACCAATAATACTCCATCATTATCCCATTCACTAAATTTTGCAATTGCCTCTGCCGAAGTATTCAGCACTTCCGGATCCAATTTAATTGTTTCTTCTTCCTCGCAGGCAGATAGTAACGCGAGTGTGGCAATCGTTAGTTTGAGTAAAGTCTGTTTCATCCGATATATTAAAACTGAAAGATAAGAAACAAACCAAATAGAATAATGGATCATGTAATTTATTGGTGCAAAAATCATTCATTCATACGTACACGTTCCCTGAAATACAGATTATGCATTCAGTCCCTTTTTATGAATAATTATTGATGGTATGGTGCTTTTACCATCTGATGATAATAATCATTACAACCTGCTTACTGTATCCAAAAAACAGAATCCGTTGATGATTTTCATCATTTTAATTATGAAGAACGTAAAGTAATATTGGTATGATTAGTAACACTCCCACGGTAGTGGGGGAAATGTTGAATATTAAATATCCACTATTATGAAGCCTAATTATCACATTCACCATCCTTCTCATATCGAGAAACCGAAGAAGGAATTCACATACAGTATCGCCATTGCCTATGGCGTGGTTACAGAGTTATTTCTGATTGTGGCTCAATACGTATTTCTGGCGATTAACTCATCTATGAATCCCGAAATAAGTATGGCATTTACCACTGAATACATGATGACCCGCGGCTTTTTTGTATTTCAGATTCTTGGCATCATTGTTTATGCCGTTATAGTTTACCAAATCGTGAGAAAATACACGATCACTTCGCTCGCCTTCATGCTGGTATTTCTTGTAGCAGGTGCCCTCGTTGAACTTGCTTTCTATGTTTCAATTCAGGCGACTTTCCAAGGCGCGTTTTTTTATTCCATGCTTGATAAAACCATTGGAGCTGTATTAGGCGCCATTGTCTATTATACATTGGGCAGCAGCAATGTGGCAAACAAAGTATAAAGTGAGTTGAAAGTGATAGGCACGAAGCCACATGACTGAAATCGTGTGGCTTTATTTTTTATATAAGAACAAGAGGTTAGGAAAAGTGAGGCTTAGACTGTCCTTTAAACACAAATTGGATGGTTTCTACAAACCATAAATAATATGGGAACCCTATCTAAACACAAAGTTGCAATGGTGTCAATGCCATTCTTGTGCGGTTATCATTTCCGATCAAACGTAAGATAATCGGTGCCGCCATTGCTTCCGCCTGTGCTGCTGAGTTTGACTTTTGTATCCGTTGCTTCGATCACCTTCCAGTTGGCTGAAAGTTTTGCAAAAGAAGGTGGTGACGAAAATAAAATATTGAAATTGAGATCGGGTAACGTATCTACAAATGGATCCGTATCAATGATGCCCCAGGTGCCGGAAAAAGAATTCGTGCCATCTGTGGCAGAGAGTATGGAAGAAGGATCAAATTCATACGTGTAATTCGAATAAATGGCAGTTTCGTCAACACTGGTATCATAGTAGTAGCTGATTCGCCAGGTTCCTTCCTGCATAATACCTTGTATACGCGATTGATTAGTCTCCTTAATTCCTTCATCGCAACCCATCAGAGAAATCACTATAAGAGTGAGTACAAATTTTTGTTTCATAGTTCTTGTAAAGTCTAAAAATGTTACTCCCACTCTGAAGCGTTGCGCATGATGATTTCATTGTGCTGTTTCAACAACCGATCATAAAGTCCTTCTTCCAAAGTATAATTAGTAAAAGTGATACTTTGCTTGCTGGAGTTCTTGTTGGTGACGGGAAGAATCACACACGTTACATTCATGCCGTCTTTTTGCATGCTGTGTGTGCGGTTTGAAAACGAATTTTCGTTTACTGCCTTACAGCCAGTTTTTAGTGAACATGAGGCAAAGGTAATGGTTTATACGTAATCCTTGTCAGTCATCCTATTGCATCCTTTCAAAGAATATAATCACTTTTGTCTGACAAGAATTTTAAACGTAGCGCCTTCGCGGTTAAGCGAACCCGAGTGCACTTTCAGATAAATTTTTCCGGATGCATCTGCGCGATAGTAATACTCCTCAGGTTGGTTAGTAATATCGCTACTGATCTTGTCGGTGGGTATATAGAATGAATATGTGGCATCGGTATAGATAAAAAGATCGGCATCGGCAGTAAGTGCAAACAGCGTGATATAATACTCGGTACCGGATATCAGGTTATCTACTTCATACACACTCTGCCCTCTTGAACCAACTGTGCCCAGATAGCAAGCGTCTGCATTAAAAATTACCGGGCCTACCTGGTTCTCTTCATTCGCTGCTCTGAAATATTCTTGAATTATGAGCGCCATATGCGCGTCTGGAGTTGTTAGCGACTTTCCGGAAATTTTAAAGTAGAGTGCATTACC
>JALOMN010000114.1 GCA_025455445.1 Cyclobacteriaceae bacterium | reverse complement strand
GTTGCAAATGGTCATGCGCGCCTCCATCGACAGGTTGCGAATTGCATCGCCTGCATATTCCACAAAAAAGCCAGTGGCACCACTGGCAGAAATTTTTGAGATGATATATAGAATAATGTCTTTGCTGACCACACCTTTGCCCAACGTACCATTGATTTCAATCTTCATGGTTTTGGGTTTGTATTGCAAAATGCATTGTGTAGCCAACACTTGCTCAACTTCGGATGTACCAATACCAAACGCTACACTTCCAAATGCTCCGTGAGTGGAAGTATGACTATCACCGCACACCATCGTCATGCCGGGCAATGTTAAGCCCAACTCAGGACCGATGATATGCACAATGCCTTGATAGGGATGGCCCAGATCGTATAACTCCACACCAAACTCTGCACAATTTTTACGAAGCGTTTCCACCTGGTGACGCGACAATGCTTCTTTAATAGGAAGATGTTGATCTTTTGTGGGTACGTTATGATCTGCTGTAGCAGTAGTGCGCTTCGTATTGAAAACTTTTATGCCTCTTTTTCTCAATCCATCAAATGCTTGTGGACTGGTGACTTCATGAATATAATGTCGATCAATAAATAATGCATCGGGATATCCTTCTGCTCTTTTCACTACATGACTATCCCAGATTTTCTCGAAAATAGTTTTTGGTTTTTGCTCGCTCACAACAATCGTTAGTTTGTTCAAAACTCCATAAAATGAAACCGTCCTGACGTTTCTGTCAGGACGGTTAACATAGGTTTAGGTTAGGTTATTGGGGTTATCAATATCTGATAACGAATAACATTGCGAAGATGAAAAAACTTTAATTGCAAGACAACAAAACCTTCATTTAATATTGCCTAACAAATGATTGGTTTTTATTACCACCATGCCAATGGCAATTTGATATCACTCACAGAATCTACAACCAAATCTGGTTTGTATGCGTAGCGGATCAGGTGTTCTTTTTTTGTGATGCCACTCAACACTAAAATTGTTTTATAGCCCATCTGCACTCCACCCCGAATGTCCGTATCCATGGTGTCTCCTATCACGGTGGTTTCAGCAGTTTCCAACCCCAACGCTTTGCGCGCAGATCGCATCATTACCGGTCCGGGTTTACCTACCACAAATGCTTTTATGCCGGTTGCCTCTTCAATCATGGCAGTAGTGGAAGCTATACCCAGATTATCCCAACCTTTTTTCTTTGGCGATGGATCGCGATTGGTAGTAACAAACTTGGCACCGTTTAAAATCATATCCACTGCACGCTGCACCATCTCGAGCGTAAAATTTCTACCTTCTCCCAACACAACAAAATCAGGATCGGTATTGACCAATGAAATTCCATTTTCATGTAAACTTGAAAGGAGTCCGCCTTCGCCTAACACATAGGCCGTTCCGTTCGGTATCTGACTTGCAAGGAATTTTCCGGTTGCCATGGCACTGGTGTATACATGGTTTTCAGTAACCTTAATACCTAACTTCGACAGCTTGCGCACGGCATCCAACCGGGTGCGCTGACTGTTGTTTGTCATAAACATGAAAGGAATATTTTCTTTCAGAAGCTTCGCTACAAATACGTCTGCTCCGGGTATCATAATGTCGCCACCATACACCACACCATCCATATCAATTAATAATCCCTGTGCCATATATCTAATATTACATCACAAGATAATGATTGATTGGCAATAATTCAGAGTTAGTCTGAACGATTGATTTCAAACGGTTGATTGGAACTGAAAAATAGAAAATTGGAATTACACCAGGTATTCGAACAAATTCTCGTTTTGATTCACGAGTGTATAATTGAGTTTATATTCATTCATACGATCAATCAGCAAGTCAAAATCTTCGGGTAACTTAACTTCAATGCCAATTAATGCCGGACCTGATTCCTTATTATGCTTTTGAATAAATTCAAAACGAACGATGTCATCCGTAGGACCGAGAATATGATTTACAAATTCCTTCAACGCACCTGGCCTTTGTGCAAACCGCACGATAAAGTAATGCTTCAGTCCTTCATACAACAAAGAGCGCTCTTTAATTTCCTGCATGCGATCGATGTCATTATTACCACCGCTTACAATACACACCACTTTCTTTCCTTTGATGTAAAGTGCATACTGGTCAAGTGCCGCTATTGATAATGCACCGGCAGGCTCTGCAACGATGGCATCTTCATTATATAATTGAAGTATGGTTGAACTCACTTTTCCTTCTGGCACCAGCAACATATCAGAAATCACATCTTTACAGATTTCAAAAGTAAGGTCACCGACTTTCTTCACCGAAGCACCATCCACAAAACGCTGAATCTTTTCAAGTACTACCGGCTTGCCAGCTTTCAATGCCTCTTTCATAGAAGGCGCACCCGTTGGCTCGACTCCTATCATTTTAGTATGAGGAGAGTAAGTGTGAAAATAACTACCCATGCCTGCACATAATCCACCGCCACCAATCGGCACGAACACGTAATCGATATTTGATTGCTCCTCGAGAATTTCTTTAGCTACAGTACCCTGGCCTTCCATCACTTTAACATGATCAAAAGGAGGGATGAACACCATATCATTAGACGTGGTAAACTCCAACGCATGTGTCTGGCATTCATCAAATGTATCGCCAATCAATACAATCTCAATATTGCTGCCACCAAACATTTTCACCTGGTTGATCTTCTGCTTGGGCGTAATGGCCGGCATATAAATCACTCCTTTAATATGAAGTTGCTTACAAGAAAACGCTACACCCTGTGCATGATTTCCTGCACTGGCACAAACTACTCCGCGCTGGCGCTGAGATTCATTTAAACTACTGATTAAATTGTACGCACCGCGCAATTTATAGGAACGGACTACCTGTAAATCTTCACGCTTTAAAAAAATCTCGGCTCCAAACTTTTCAGATAGCTTGCGACTAAACTGCAAAGGAGTTTTAAGAACCACGGACTTTAATACCTCATGGGCTGCGTTTATATCCAGATTTAGTAGTGTATTCGTTTTCATTGAAATAAAAGACGTAAGACATAAGTAGCAAGATGAATTGAGTCCTTCACTTGCTACTTATGTCTTGATTCATTAGTCTTAGTTTATCATGCTAGCCTCCACCTGGTTCTTCTCTGGGCGCAACTGGCGAACAGCTGCTCCGGCCTGCCATAATTCGCTTTCGCGAACTTCCTTTAATTCCTCCGCAAGTTTTTCGCGGTAATCAGGCTTACTGCACGTGTCGATAGTGCGCTTTGCTTCTGCACCTGACTCTACACTTTCATATAATTCTTTAAATACAGGAAGCGTAGCTGCTTTGAATTTCTTTTTCCAATCCAACGCACCGCGCTGAGCGGTGGTAGAACAGTTTGCATACATCCAATCCATACCATTCTCAGCCACCAAAGGCATTAATGATTGGGTTAGTTCTTCTACCGTTTCATTGAATGCTTCAGATGGTGTGTGACCTTTTGAGCGCAGCACTTCATACTGTGCTTCAAATATTCCGGCAATAGCGCCCATAAGCGTACCGCGCTCACCAGTAAGATCAGAGTATACTTCTTTTTTGAAATCAGTCTGGAATAAATAACCAGAACCTACACCAATGCCTAATGCAATGGCCTTTTGCGTTGCCTTTCCGGTTGCATCCTGAAATACTGCATAACTTGAATTAATACCTTTACCCTGAAGGAACAATCTGCGTACGGAAGTTCCGGATCCTTTAGGCGCAGCCAGTACCACATCAATATCCGGAGGAGGCACTATTCCTGTTTGTTCTTTGAAAGTAATTCCAAATCCGTGAGAAAAATATAATGTCTTGCCAGCAGTTAGGAAAGGTTTAATGGTTGGCCACAATGCAATCTGCCCTGCATCAGAAAGCAGAAACTCAATCACGGTGCCGCGCTTCGCAGCTTCTTCGATATCGAACAATGTTTCACCCGGAACCCATCCATGTTCTATGGCTTTATCCCAGGTTTTTGATCCTTTTCGCTGACCAACAATTACTTTAAAACCGTTGTCGCGCAGGTTCAATGCCTGAGCAGGTCCTTGCACGCCATATCCAATTATTGCAATGGTTTCATTCTTTAATACCTCGAGTGCTTTTTCCATCGGGAACTCTTCGCGGGTTACCACTTCTTCCCACACTCCTCCGAAATTGATCTTTGCCATATTAATTTGTTGTTAGTTATTAGTTTATAATTGTTGGTTACTTATCGGTATCAATTAATCTACGTCTACAATTTTTTCGCTGAGTTCAAAATATTCGCTGTTGCCCTGATAGACATTTACACTATCCACCTCAATCAGTTTTTCAAGTTGGGCAACTACTTTTTCCATGAGGTCTGGGGAAGTGAATAATAACATGATTAATCCACCTCTGCGAATATCATTTTCGTTTTCATGCACCATCATTTTTTTGATGCGCACTCTTCTGCGATTTAAAATATTAATGATCCTGTTCAATACAGAAAAATTATTATCGGCAGTAAGCTCTACTGTAAAATCCTGTTTCATATTTACTTCTTAGGAATCTCTAACAACACTTCTGAAACGCCTGCACCGGCAGGTACCATTGGGAACACGTTGTCCTCTTTGCCCACCACCACTTCTAAAAAGTAAGGTGTTGTTGCCTCCAGCATTTCGCGCATGGCTGCATCCAGATCTTCACGATTCACAACTTTTCTTGCTGGTATTGAATATGCCTGAGCGAGTTTCACAAAATCAGGGTTTTGCATTTCGGTAAAAGAATAACGTCTGCTGTGAAATAGTTGCTGCCACTGACGAACCATTCCTAAAAAATTATTATTCAACACCATTATCTTCACCGGAATTTTGTACTGCATAATGGTGCCTAGTTCCTGCACGGTCATCTGATAACCTCCATCGCCAATCACTGCCACTACTTGTTGTTGTGGTATCGCAAGCTTGGCTCCCATGGCAGCAGGCAATGCAAAGCCCATGGTGCCTGCTCCACCCGAAGTAACATTGGTGCGGGGATTTTTAAACTCATAATAACGCGATGCAATCATCTGATGCTGGCCTACATCGGTTACCATGATCGCTTCACCATTTGTTTGCTTTGATAAGTGCATGATCACCTCGGCCATTTTTATCTCGCCTGTTGAATTCATTTCAGGATGAATCACTTTTTCATATTCCTCTCTGTTTAAGGAGCGAAAACTTTCCATCCAATCATTGTGATTACCGGGATTCACCTTTTTAGTCAGTGCTTCCAATGCTTCTTTGGCATCGGCATGCACCGCTACATCTGCTTTAATGATTTTATTTATTTCGGCACGATCAATTTCAATGTGTATCACTTTTGCCTGTTTGGCATACTTACTCACATTGCCTGTAACACGATCATCGAAGCGCATGCCAATGGCAATCAACACATCGCACTGATTTGTATTTACATTGGGGCCATAATTTCCATGCATGCCCAGGTAGCCGACATAATTGGGATGGTCTGTAGGAAAGGCACCTAACCCCAGCAACGTGCTTGCCACCGGAATTCCGGTCTTCTCAGAAAATGCTTTCAACTCATTGGATGCGTTGGAAAGCAATATTCCCTGACCCGCTAAAATATATGGACGCTTTGCATTATTAATCAATTCTGCTGCCGCTTCAACCTGGCTGATTTGAAGTTGCGGTTTGGGTTTATAGGTTCGGATGGATGTACACTTTTTGTATTCATCAAATTCGAACATTTCGTTTTGCGCATTCTTGGTGATGTCGATAAGCACCGGACCGGGTCTTCCTGTTGTTGCAATGTGAAATGCTTTTGCTACTGCCCCGGCAATCGGTGCCTAACAAATGCGCAAACACCTGACCGGTGATACACACAAGAGGCGTTGAATCTATCAATGCATCGGCTAAGCCTGTTATTAAATTGGTTGCCCCCGGACCTGAAGTTGCAAACACCACTCCCGGCTTGCCTGAAACTCTGGCAAAACCCTGAGCTGCATGGATGGCACCCTGCTCATGGCGCACCAGTATATGATCCAACTTGTCGGCATAGCCATAAAGTGCATCATACACCGGCATGATCGCACCACCCGGATATCCAAAAATGGTTCTTACGTTTTCAGCAACCAGGCATTTTAATAATGCTTCCGATCCTGAAATGGTTTGTTTTTCAGTCAATGCTGTTTTTTCTTCAGTCTTCGTCAGTAACGCATCCATCGGCAGCTGTTTTTACTTGTTTAGCATATTTATATAAAACACCACTGGTTGCGCGCAACTGTGGAGCCTTATAATGCGACCTTCTGATCGCTAAGGTTTTTTCATCGACCAATAAATTGATCTGATGTTTCTTAACATCTATTTCAATCCAATCACCATCCTCTACGAGTGAAAGCAGTCCCCCATCGAATGCTTCGGGGGTGATGTGGCCAATCACAAATCCGTGTGAGCCCCCACTGAAACGACCATCGGTAATCAATGCTACGCTCTTGCCAAGACCGGAGCCCATAATTAAACTGGTTGGTTTGAGCATCTCAGGCATTCCGGGAGCACCCTTAGGACCGACATAACGGATTACTACTACATCGCCTTCTTTTATTCTTCCCGTTTTGATTCCGTCTACTAATTCAAACTCGCCATTAAATACTCGGGCAGTGCCTTTAAACCGCTCGCCTTCTTTTCCTGTGATTTTGGCTACCGAACCTTTTTCAGCCAGGTTTCCATACAGAATCTGCAAGTGTCCTGTCTTCTTAATTGGCTTATCAATAGGAACGATAATATCCTGACTTTCGAAGTTCAGATCTTTTGCTGTGGCTACATTTTCAGCGAGTGTCTTTCCGGTAACCGTAATACAATCACCATGCATATAACCCGTGCTGATAAGGTACTTAATTACCGAAGGCACGCCACCGATTTTATGAAGCGCATCCATCAAATATTTACCACTTGGTTTTAAGTCGGCCAGCAAAGGTGTTTTATCAGAGATCCGCTGAAAATCATCTTGTGTAATTCTTATGCCTACGCTTTTCGCCATGGCGATTAAGTGTAACACAGCATTGGTAGAACCGCCCAATGCCATCACAATCGTAATCGCATTTTCAAATGCGTTGAATGTCATGATGTCGCGGGGCTTAAGATCTTTCTCAAGTAATATGCGAATCGCCTTACCGGCCTCTTCACACTCAGCAGATTTCTCCGGACTCAATGCTGGATTGGAAGAGGAATAAGGCAATGCCATACCCAGTGCTTCAATTGCAGAGGCCATCGTGTTTGCCGTATACATGCCACCACATGCACCCGCACCCGGACATGAATTTTGTATGATGCCTTTGTAATCTTCTTCGGAAAGTTTGCCCTGAATTTTCTCACCCAACGCCTCGAATGCAGAGATTATATTTAACTCTTTTCCATGATAGTGCCCACCGGCAATTGTTCCGCCATATACCATAATTGCCGGGCGATTCAATCTGCCCATCGCAATCAAAGAACCCGGCATATTCTTATCACAGCCAACCACTGCGATCACTGCATCATAGTGTTGAGCATTGCAAACTGTTTCAATTGAATCGGCAATCACCTCACGGCTTACCAAAGAATAGCGCATCCCTTCGGTGCCATTGGCAATGCCATCGCTTACACCAATGCTGTGAAATATAAGTCCTACCAAATCATTAGACCACACCGCTTTCTTTACTTCGCCTGCCAGTGCATTCAAGTGCATGTTGCACGTGTTGCCATCGTAACCGGTGCTCACCACGCCTACCTGTGCCTTCTTTAAATCCTCTTCAGTTAAGCCAATCCCGTAAAGCATGGCTTGTGATGCCGGCAAGGTTGGGTCCTGAGTGATGGTTTTGCTATATCTATTTAGTTCCATTTTTTAAAGATTATGGATCCTTGATTCTGGATACTCGTTCTCGCATCAAGCGACAAGTATCCAGCATCCGGAATCAAACGATTACATATGAATAACTCTTATCCAATACAATACACTGATATGCTTCCTGGATGATTGCCCCCATCGTTTCTTTCCAGGGCTTATTAAATTTTTGTCCTTCGATTGATTCTATACCGCCAATCTCAGCCGCTGTGCCGCAGAAGAAAGCACTGTCAGCATCAAATAATTCTTCGGGGCGGAAAAATTTTTCAACAACAGGCATTTCCAGTTCATGACATATTTCCAATACAGTTTGTCTTGTTATACCCGGCAAAATATTTCCTGATGGTGGCGTGTATAATACGCCATCCTTTTCAAAAAAGAAATTGGCGCCTGGCCCTTCTGCTACAAAACCATTCATATCAAGCATCAACGCTTCATCAAAGCCACGTTGCTTTGCTTCACTGCTGGCCATGATAGAATTCACATAGTGGCCGCATGCCTTTGCTTCCATAATAATTGATTTAGGATTTGGACGCTGAAAAGATGAAACGCACACACGCACCAATTTATCGCCCAAATATTTTCCCCATTCCCATGCAGTTATCATAATCGATGCGCCTTTCGGTGCCGTTAAACTCATATTGGGATCGCAATACACAAGAGGTCTGAGGTAAGCATTTTTCAAATTATTCTTTTCCAGCACCAGGTATGCCACCTGTGTGAGCTCTTCCGGTGATTGATGTATAGGAATATTCAATGCGCGGCAGCCA
>JALOMN010000113.1 GCA_025455445.1 Cyclobacteriaceae bacterium | reverse complement strand
GTTATCCTCGGATTTCGATTTGAGAAGTTTGAGGTTGCCTACAGTTATGATATTACCGTTTCAGAATTAGGACCTGCCTCGGGCGGAAGCCATGAAATTTCTATGCAATACAGATTACCGAAATTGCATAAATCGAAACCTGTAAGAAGAGAGCGATATATACCATGTCCTACATTCTACGATAAATAGGAACATATCGCAGTGGGCTATAAATACTGAAATTAGTCCTTACCTTTGACTGTCATTTTATGCAATTGGTCAGGGGATGAATTTATCGAACGAACTAGCGAGTAATCCAATATTTGAATTAGTGGCCCGGGTTTCTGAAAAACTGGGCGTTCAAACATACATTGTGGGTGGCTTTGTGCGCGATTTACTTCTTAAACGCCCCTGTAAAGACATTGATTTTGTATGCATCGGTAGTGGAATAAAACTGGCAAATTCAGTGGGTGAGGAGTTAGGTGTTCCTGTCGTTGTTTTTAAAAATTTCGGCACCGCCATGATCAAACATCATGAATATGAACTGGAATTTGTAGGGGCAAGAAAGGAATCATATCGCAGCGAATCACGAAATCCAATTGTGGAGGACGGCACGCTGGAAGAAGATCAGCAACGCAGGGATTTTTCAATTAATGCACTCGCCATCAGTCTTCATAAAAATTCCTTTGGTGCGCTGATTGATCCGTTTGGAGGAGTTGATCACCTGAAAGAAAAACTAATAAAAACTCCGCTCGATCCGGTGATTACGTTTAGCGATGATCCTCTTCGCATGCTTCGGGCTATTCGCTTTGCGGCTCAATTGAATTTTGATATTGATGCAGATACATACGAGGCGATCTCTAAAAACACGCATCGGCTTTCTATTGTATCTAAAGAACGCATTGTTGATGAACTGAACAAAATCATTTTATCACCTGTGCCATCGTATGGGTTTAAGTTACTTTTTCAGAGTGGCTTGTTGCAGGAATTTTTTCCAGAGATGGTGGCGTTGCATGGTGTAGAATATCAAGACAATAAAGCGCATAAAGATAATTTCTTTCATACACTGCAGGTGTTGGATAATGTGTCCAAAGTGTCGGACGACTTGTGGCTGAGATGGGCAGCCATCTTGCACGACATTGCTAAACCAGCAACCAAACGATTTGATAAAGTAGTTGGCTGGACTTTTCATGGACATGAAGAAAAGGGAGCACGAATGGTGCCTGGTATTTTCAGAAGATTGAAGTTACCCATGAATGAAAAGATGGAGTTTGTAAAGAAGCTGGTGAGGCTGCATCTTCGCCCCATTCCATTAGTGAGAGAGGTGTCAGATTCTGCCATCAGGCGATTATTATTTGAAGCAGGTGATGATATCGAGGCCCTTATGATTTTGTGCAAGGCAGATATCACTTCAAAGAATAATGAAAAGGTGGCCAGATATTTGCGAAATTTCGAACTGGTTGAAAAAAAGATGGTAGAATTAGAAGAGAAAGATAAGGTTAGAAACTTTCAACCACCGGTTACAGGCGATGAGATTATTAAACTTTTTAATATTCCACCCGGAAAAATAATTGGGGATATAAAAGAAGAAATTAAAGAGGCAATATTAGAAGGGCATATTCGCAACGACCGGCAGGAAGCTTATGAACTCTTGCTTAAAATTGCCCGTGAAAAAGGATTAACCATACATGAACTAAATACTTAAATTAAATACAATTTCACTACTATGAATTCGCGCGTAATACTTATTTTATTTTTTTCAATGTGTACACTAGGAGCATTTGCTCAGGCTCAGAAGCAACCCGCAAAAAGCACTACTCCGGCACCTGCAAAAACAGAAACGAAACCAACTACACCTCCTGCGCAGGCTAATCAACCAAAAGTCAGTGAACTTACGGTTCATTTTTATAAGAAGTATGCTACCGCATTGCAATGGAATGATATGGTAGTGGCCAAAGATGCGTTGTACGATCTTATAATTGAAAACCCGCAAAACGACTCTCTGATCTTTAACCTTGCTTATTTCTATTATGAAAATCAGCAGTATGCATCATGCGTATTGGTTTCGCAGCAACTGTTGGCGCGCAATCCAAAAGATATTACTGCGCTTGAAATGTCGGCCGTAGGGTATGAATCTATGGGGCTTTCCGATAAGGCTCTTCAGAATTATGAAAGCCTTTATCTGCTCACCAACAATATTGCTGTTTTATATAAAGTTGCATTTCTGCAGTATGATGTCAAGCGTTATGCCGAAAGCCTTGCTTCCATCGATATTCTGTTAAGTAATAAGGATGTGGACAGCACCAAGGTTGTTTTTAATGATGTGGAGAATAAACCTAAGGAGTATGCTATGCGGGTTGCCGTATTAAACCTTAAGGGGTTAGTATCATTGGACCACTTTGGCGACAAGGCAGCAGCTAAAAAAATATTTGAAGAAGCACTTGCTATTGCTCCCGATTTTGTGCCCGCTAAACAAAATATGGCAAAAGTTAAGTAGCATCATGCAACCTTTTGCGCCCGATCTAGTCATTGCCATGTAAAACTGGTTGGAAGAACAGGTAATAAATATTCATCAGGACTTGGTAGACCGTTGCAGGTCGGGTGACGGAGATGCGTATTATCGGTTATATAAATTGTATAATCGAAGCATGTTCAACGTGGCATATCGCATGGTGAATGATGAAGACGATGCCGAAGATGTGTTGCAGGAAGCATTCATAAGTGCATTTAATCACCTGGCGAGCTATCGTGGCGATTCTACCTTTGGCGCCTGGCTGAAAAGGATTGTGGTGAATAAGGCGATAAATCAGATACAAAAGAAAAAATGGGAGCGCATTCCGGAAGATGACCGGTGGGATGTAAAAGAAGAAGAGCAGCCTGATATCCTGGAAGGATTTCCATTTACTGTGGAAAAAGTCAGAACTGCCATTGAAGCCTTGCCAGATGGTTACAGAATGGTGCTTTCTTTATATCTTTTGGAAGGTTATGATCATAGTGAAATAGCTGAAATCATGGGTATAACTGAATCTACTTCAAAATCGCAGTTTAACAGGGCTAAAAAGAAATTAAAAGAAATACTGGAAGGAGGTCAATCATGAAAGACTCACTTAAAGATTTTGTAAATCAAAATCGCGAAGCATTTGACAACCGCGAACCATCTGAAAAGGTTTGGCGTAGGGTAGAAGCTCAATTGCCAAGAAAAGATAATTCGTGGTGGCAGTCAGTTACTATCTGGCGCGCAGCAGCAACTTTGTTTATGGGGTTATCAGGATATTTATTTTTTACAGCAGAAAATTCAACTGTAAAAGACATTCGTGCAAATAATAACGCTACTGCACAACTTCAGGGTGAATTTTCAGATTTAGAAAAGTTTTATGTTGATCAGATTGCCCAGAAGGTTGAATTGATTAATGAGATTAAAGACGATAATATTGAAGATAATCTCTCTCAGGATTTGAGTAAGCTCGATGCGATGTATCAGGTGCTGCGCGAGCAAATGAAAACGAATCCTACTGAAAAGGTTAAGGACGCCTTAATTCTTAATATGTTGGTTCGTATCGATCTGCTTAATCAGCAGATACATGAAATAGAACAATCCAGAACAGAACGCACCGATACCAGAAAAGACGTATCAATCTGATGTTAAAATTCTTCGGGATTATCGAGGTCAATTGTATCCTTAAAGGAATCAAAGATTTTTCCGGCATGGCATTTAAGCACGCGTGCTGGAAATTTTTTTATCAGCCCATAACTATGGGTAGCCATAAGCACCGCGGTGCCACTTTTATTGATTTGTTGAAATAGTTTTAAAATCTCACTCGCTACTTCAGGATCAAGATTTCCGGTAGGCTCGTCAGCGATTAGAATCACAGGCTCATTCAGCAATGCACGCGCAATTACTACACGTTGCTGCTCTCCGCCAGAGAGCTGGTGAGGCATTTTCTTTTCTACAGAGCCTAACCCCACCTGCATAAGTACTTCGGCCAGTCTGTTTTTCATTTTGTATGACTCTTTCCAGCCAGTAGCTTTCATTACGAAAAATAGATTATCACCTACGCTGCGATCTGAAAAAAGCTGAAAGTCCTGAAAGATGATACCTATTTTTCTTCTCAAAAGTGGCACCTGGCTGGTTTTGATAGAATGAATGTTGAATCCGGCTACATTGATTTCACCCATACGCAAAGGTAAATCTGCATAGAGTGTTTTAAGTAATGAAGATTTTCCTGACCCGGTGCGTCCAATTAAAAATGCAAATTCACCTTTCTCAATCTCGAAACTGATGTTATCAAGCACGGTGTTATAATCCTGAAAGATGGTGGCATCTTTTACACGTACTACCGGCTCACTTGAAAACATATCCGAATTCAAAATTTTTATAGTTGGTTATAAAACAAACTTATCCGTTTGCCTTTTTGTGATCTGCTAAAAATTTCTCCAGACCGCTATCTGTTAATGGATGCTTAAGCAATGCCATGATAACATTAAGCGGACATGTTGCAACATCCGCACCGATTTCTGCGCACTTTATTAGGTGCATGGTATGACGCACACTTGCCGCCAGTATTTCGGTACCGAAACCATAGTTATTATAAATCAACCGCATCTGTGCAATCAAATCCAATCCATCTTGCGAGATATCATCCAATCGCCCGATAAAAGGAGAAACATAACTTGCACCCGCCTTAGCTGCGAGTATTGCCTGGCCAGATGAAAACACCAATGTGCAATTGGTGCGTATACCTTCACTGGTAAATTTTTTAATGGCTTTCACACCGTCCTTAATCATAGGCACCTTCACCACAATTTTATCATCTATTTTGGCCAGGGCTCTGCCTTCTTTTATGATTCCGTCAAAGTCAGTAGCGATAACTTCTGCACTCACATTATTATCTACAATATCACAGATGGCTTTGTAATGGGCCAGCACTTTTTCAGCGCCTGCAATACCTTCTTTGGCCATGAGTGACGGATTGGTGGTAACCCCATCCAATACTCCGAGGTCATATGCTTCTTTTATTTCGTTAAGGTTTGCGGTGTCAATAAAGAATTTCATACAGCGTAAGTGGTTTGGTTATGCGTGCGCAAAAATAAACCAAAAAACGATAAATGAAGGGTAAATTATCAGGGGGGAGGGAAATAAAAATGGCAAACCAACATCGCACCGCTACAACCGCCTACCCTTGCTACCTTCCGATCCTGGGGGAGTTCAGCAGGAGCTGGTCGTGCTGATTTGCCGTTGCAAATTTAATAAAAACTCATTCACCCACTGCAATATTTAGATTAATCCAGAAAAATATATGTTGAATTCCAATGGATTTACTTCTACAAAACCATCGTGAGCTAAATCGTCAAATATCTGTTCATCAAATTCAAGTGCTCTTTGTTCAGATTTACCGGCTGAATCCACAATGAGTTCAATACCTGTATAATGAATAGGATTTACTTTGACCAGAATTTTTCCTCCTTCAATTTCTTTTTTGAAATATTGATGAACTATGTTTTTGTCTTTCGACATGCGCTGTTTTTTTTCAAAGATACTCAACATTGATAGAAGGGAAATCTATAAGTGTGACAAATATCCGCTCCTGTAAATAAATTTTACTGCACAGTTAGTTTCTTTACATTAGCATGAATCCAAACCGAATGCCATGAAGAAAATTTTACTTTCATTATTTTTATTTTTTGGGTTTGCAGCTTTTGCTCAAACCGAATTGCAACAAGTTGAAAAATTAAAAGCAGAAGCCGCTCAGGAAGTTGAAAAGTTTGCCACATTAGGCCAGCAGATCAACGACATGCTTTTCAGTTTTGCTGAATTAGGATTTCAGGAATACGAAACATTCAACTATCTGACCAACCTATTGGAGAAACAAGGATTTAAATTGCAGCGTGGGGTTGCCGGTGTACCTACGGCATGGATTGCCACATGGTCATACGGCAATGGCAAACCCGTGATTGCATTAGGTTCCGATGTAGACTGTATTCCCAAAGCAT
>JALOMN010000112.1 GCA_025455445.1 Cyclobacteriaceae bacterium | reverse complement strand
TTTAACTGAGGCTAAGACAGGATTAACCTAAAAAGGGTTGCCCGCTTCCTGTTAAATTTTACCTGTTGCCTTAACATGGTTAAAACCAATGATTTAATTCAAGTATTTAATTCGAACGCGCGGATTCACCGGCATGTCCGTTTACGGCTGTTCCAACCTGCAGGTTTACCTTATCAATGAATAGGCCTTGATTTTTTTTAAGCGGATCATGTGCTGTCTGAAAGGTTGAATTTTCCATTGAAGTTAAGTTGCGCCTGGCTTGTTCAAGATGGCGTTGATTATGGGTTAACAGAAACTGGAAAGCATCGCCCAGGTTGATTGTTATCCAGGGAGAAATCGATGTCGGTACTGATATTTTTGTCAATCGTTTTGATCCGGATTGCGTAATAAGCCGCTGCATTTCTTCCAGGTGAAGAATGAACCGGGAAACAACTTCATACGGATCCTGAATGTTTACGGGGCGATGTCTTTTCATGGCTTTATATTTCTTTTTGCTCCTGGATGCATCCATAGCATGAATAAAATATTGACCTAAAAGACTGTGTTTAAATATCATGGCTTCCTTAAAATCAGGTGCCTTGCTAAGTGCATTTTTAATTTTAGGTAAATAATACTCAGCGTAGGTATTCAAATGCTGCAGACACTCGGCCACACACCACCCACCGTTATCGGCTGCCCGGAGCAACTGGTCTTCGGGAAGGTTCTGAAAGACTGAAATGACTTCGCTTACCTGGGATTCCAATTGTTCTTCGAGCTGGTGGAGATATACTTCCTGGCTTATTTCCCGTTTCATAGGTTACCCTTTATTTTTTTGCTGAATATCAATAAGAGAATGCCGATCAGGCACATGATGCTTTCAATCACCAGCCAATTGATTCCGAATTCGCCCAGAGCACCTTCTGAAAACCACGTGATGATGCGTGAAAGAGCATACGATCCCCAAAACAGCGACAGGAAGCCAAGTCCTTTAGCTGTCTGGAAAAAGGCAAGGTAAAGAAGAAGTACAACCAGGGTAATGCCCACGCCTCCGTAAATACCACGAATGGAACTAATGGCATCGGTGTTGGGCAATTTTACGCCCACCAGGTCCATGACTGATTGCGGATTTATTATGGCTAAAAGGGCAACATAGCCAAGGCTGAATGCTGAAAAAAGAATGAATCCTTTGCTGGCTGTGAGGTAAATAATTTTTGTTGTCATACACGTTGTGTTTTGTTTGATGCAACAAAGGTGAGCTCACCCTGCAATTTCATTCTTGGCATTTACCAACATTTTCAGATTCGCACGGAATTTATGAGTTTACTGAAGTTGGTAGGATCAATGCCGAGGTAATTCGCCAGGTATTTATGCGGCACCAGCGTAAGTATATGCGGACTGCGTTTCAATAACTGCCTGAATTTTTCTTCGGAAGTAAAGCATTGCAACTCCACCATTCTTTCAAGCAAGCCTGAAAAGGCCTGCATTACCCCTAATCGTAAGGCTTCCGAAACGCAGTGATGTTTTTGCATGCATTGATTCACTGCTTCGAAAGGAGCACGCAGAAAAACGGAAGGAGTGAGCGCCTCGAAATAATAGGCAGAGCGTTTTTGAAGGAAGAAAGAATCGACTACACCGCCAAAAGACGGAGCATAAGTGAACACTAAAGTCGATTCACGATTTTGATCATCCTGGTATACAATGCGTTGAACACCATCCGTCACGAAATACAAATACTTTTCTATTTCGCCTGCAGAAGTGATGATTTCTTTTCGCTTCACGCGATGTTCGACCCAGATGCTGAAGAATTCATTTGCTGCTTCTTCCGATAGGGGATGGATATGTTCAATGACTTTTCTTAATGTTTCCTGAGCCTGCATATCGACCAAGATACTAATGTTTTATCCTTTATATAGTAAGGAAGCCGGCAAAGCAGGAGTCAGTTTTATTGAAATACAAAATCCTTTCAATAATTTAATGTTCTATTTACGTATAACTATGTTTATCGGTCATTTTGCTGTTGGCCTGGCTGCCAAATCAGTAAAGCCAACTGTCTCATTGGGTACTTATTTTCTTGCTGTGCAATTTGTTGATTTGCTTTGGCCTACTTTATTATTGGTTGGACTGGAGCGTGTCTCGATATCGCCTGGTATTACGGAAATGACTCCACTTGATTTTGAACATTACCCGATTACCCATAGTTTAATAATGACGGTGGTGTGGGCAGGGCTCGCATTGTTGCTCTTCTATTTATTCAAGAAAGATTTGAAAGCAGCCCTGGTAGTTGCTGCCTGTGTTGCCAGCCACTGGCTTTTGGATTTTATTACACACCGGCCGGATTTGCCTCTGGCTTTTTCAGACGCAACACGGGTTGGATTAGGATTGTGGAACAATAAAGTACTGACTATAGCAGTTGAGTCTTTGTTATTTGTAATCGGGTTGGGACTTTATTTGCGCTCAACCCGCTCATCTGACAAGATCGGTACTTATGGTTTTTGGGGACTTATTGCTTTTCTGGTGGTCATTCATATCAGCAATATTTTCGGACCGCCTCCGCCAAACGTGGCGGCCATTGCCTGGGCTGGCCATCTTCAATGGATATTTGTTATTTGGGCATATTGGGTAGATGCACACCGGAATGTAACTTGGACCTGACCCTGTACTGACTCTAAATAATGGGTTCTGATCCTGTTCCGTATTTAAACAGAACAGGTAGTTATGACCTGAAAAATTATATCAGATTCTTTCAATGTCTGATCTCAAATTATTTTATGATACCTACGAACTTCATAGTTGCAGACCTGATCATAGATTGAACGAGAGATCACCCATTGGGTAAATTACACCCGATGAGTCAGTTTTATGAGCAAATATTAGAGTTACAACCCTATGACTTTAATCGTGTTGTGTGACTAAACCGTTTATACACTAACTAACCCAATTCATTATGAATGACCATTCACCATTGAATATGGATCCGTCCGAATTTAAAAGAATAGGCCATCAACTGGTCGATCAAATCGCTTCGTTTTTGGAAGAGCTTCCATCAAAAAAGGTGACTTCTGCCTTGCGTCCCGGTGAAGTACAACAGTTACTTGGTTTCAATGCACTCCCTGAGTATGGATCTGATGCAGAAAGTATTTTAACGACATCGGCTCAATTACTTTTTGATCACTCGCTCTTTAACGGGCACCCGCGTTTTTGGGGATACATCACCTCTTCAGCGACACCTATAGGTGTCCTGTCGGAATTGCTGGCAGCTTCGGTCAATCCGAATGTGGGAGCCTTTATCCTTTCGCCAATGGCAACTGAAATTGAGCGGCAAACGGTTCAATGGTTAGCGGAGATGATTGGATATACTCCTACCTGTGGAGGGCTCTTTGTAAGCGGTGGAAACATGGCCAACCTGGTAGGATTTTTAGCAGCACGAAGACACATCGTACAACAGGATATTCGTAAGATAGGGTTGGCTGACGCACTGAATGGAAAAAGGGGATTTACATTATACTGTGCACAGGGTACACATACCTGGATAAACAAGGCTGCAGACCTGTTTGGGCATGGAACGGATGCCATACGCTGGATTGAATTAACGGACAAAGAACAGATAGATGTTACTAAACTTGAAGACACCATCGAATCGGATTTGAAAATGGGCTACGTGCCATTTTTAGTAGTGGGTAATGCAGGTTCGGTAGGTACTGGTGTAATTGATCCGTTGCAAGAACTAGCTGCAATTTGTAAAAAATATAATTTGTGGTTTCATGTGGATGGTGCTTATGGTGCACCCGCAGCTGCACTGCCCGAGCTTGCTGCGTCATTCAAAGGACTATCGTTGGCCGACTCCATCGCACTCGATCCACACAAATGGTTATATGCGCCATTGGAAGCCGGATGTATCCTGGTAAGGGACGCAAAGCATCTTCATGATGCGTTTACCTTTAACCCCGATTACTATAATTTTGATGGCGACCTAACCGATAAGCCTGTAAACTTTCATGAATATGGCATGCAAAACTCGCGCGGTTTTCGCGCGCTTAAAGTTTGGACGGCCCTCAGACAAGCCGGACGTAGTGGCTATATTTCTATGATCCGAAAAGATATTGAATTGGCTCGCTATCTCGCTGAAAGGATTGCGTCAACACCCAGGCTGGAACTGGTTACAGTGAATCTCAGTATTGTGTCATTCCGATTTATTCCGGAAGTACTTCCGCTTGAAAATAAAGAGAAATATCTCAATACGTTAAATGAAAAAATTCTTAACCGACTACAAACAGGAGGTCAGGTATTCATTAGTAATGCGGTGGTTAAAGGAAGGTATTGCCTGCGAATGTGTATAGTGAACTTCCGGACAACCCAATCTGACCTGGATGTACTTGTGCGTGTTGTGCTTGAAGAGGGTGATAAACTTCTGCATTCACAGCCACTCGAAAACTAAAATTTATTACCCCTGATCTTTTCTCTGAATTAATGAAAAGAGTCGTATTAAATTTTCGCAAATCGTAACCGCAAGCTGTTGCTTACCACACTTACCGAACTTAGTGCCATGGCCGCCCCCGCAATCATAGGATCTAACAGAAATCCGTTTACAGGATAGAGCACGCCAGCCGCGATAGGAATGCCAATTACGTTATAGATAAATGCCCAGAATAAATTCTGACGGATGCCTTTCACAGTTTTAGTGGATAAGTTTAATGCTTTTGGAATGGAGTTTAAATCAGAAGTTATTAAAGTCATCTTGGCCACGTCCATGGCAATGTCGGTGCCTTTGCCCATGGCGATGCTTACATCGGCCTGGGCAAGCGCGTGTGCATCGTTGATGCCATCGCCCACCATCGCTACAACTTTTCCTTCTGCCTGAAGTTCTTTTACAAAATCGGCTTTATCGGAAGGAAGCACTTCGGCTTTGTAGTGATTCAAACCAATTTGATTCGCCACAGCTCGTGCAGTATGTTCATTGTCGCCTGTGAGCATATACACCTCAATGCCTTTCTTTTGCAGGGATTCGATGGCTGCACCCGAAGTTGCTTTGATCTTGTCGGCAATGGCGATTACGGCTAATATATTTTTCGAGTTAGCAAAGTACACTACGGTTTTTGCTTCCTCCTGAAGTTTTTGCGCTGTTGAGTTAATTGATTCGGAAAGCGGTATTCCGTTTTCTGTCATTAATTTCCGGTTACCGGCAAAATAAAGCTTGCCATAAGCCTGCGCTTTTACACCTTGTGCAGTGATGCTCTCAAACGAATCTACCTTAACTGCTTGTATGCCCTCTTCTTTCAAATTGTTTATTACGGCTTCCGCCAGGGGGTGTTCTGATTGATATTCAAGTGCGTACAGTATTTGTTTGGCGTACGGGTCGTTCGATTGCCAGATCAAATCAGTAACCACAGGCTTGCCTTCGGTGATTGTTCCGGTTTTGTCGAGAATGATGGCGTTTACTTGATGTGCACGTTCAAGACTTTCTGCATCTTTAATGAGAATATTATTCTCTGCGCCTTTTCCAACCCCTACCATTATGGCGGTTGGTGTAGCCAAGCCCAGTGCACACGGACAGGCAATTACCAATACCGTTATGGAGGTGAGCAGTGCATGGGTGAAGGCATTGTCTCCACCGATCACCATCCAGGTGATGAAGGTAAGAATGGAAATGCCGATTACTGCCGGCACAAAAATTCCAGCAATCTTATCTACTAACTTTTGAACAGGTGCCTTACTGCCTTGCGCTTCTTGTACCATTTTTATAATCTGTGAAAGCAGAGTATCAGCACCTACTTTTTGAGCTTCAAATTCAAAACTTCCTTTTTGATTGATGGTTCCGGCAAAAACTTTCTCACCGGCATTCTTTTCAACTGCAAGGGGTTCGCCACTAATCATACTTTCATCTACATATGAATTACCGTATGTTACTACACCATCCACTGCTATTTTTTCACCTGGTCGAACGATAATCGTGTGCCCAACTTTTACGGAGGTTATAGGCAATTCCATTTCAGAACCATCAATTTTGGCGCG
>JALOMN010000111.1 GCA_025455445.1 Cyclobacteriaceae bacterium | reverse complement strand
ACTTTTTGTTCGGTAATTATGGTGCGCATGCCATGAAAGGCATTCCCTAAACGCAACTCACCGGTAATTTTAACCGCAGAAAATCGCGGATCCTTTACGAGTTTTTCTAACTGAGCTTTGGCTTTCTCCAATAGCTTAAGTGTAAATAACTTGTTCGACCAATCTTCCTCTGTTTTCCATTCGCCAGCAACTGAGTATGAACTGGGTGTTGCTTCCTCAACAACATGCAAGAGTGTGATTTCAGCACCCGCTTTTGCTGCAATTTCCATTGCTACTTCCAGGGCCGTTATAGAGGTCTTGGAAAAATCGGTAGGCACTAATATTTTTTTCATTGTGTATCAGATTTATTTAATATTTCACTTTACTAAAAGTACACAAATCAAATTAAAATCAAAACCACTTTCAGGCTACTGGCAAAGCACTTCTTCAGTATGGGTTTGTCCAAAAAGATGTTGGTGCGAATCCATTTGATGTGTAGTCACCGCCCTGGCGAGCAGCCACACTCCGATAAGAATAAACACAACCATGGTTATTTTCTGATAATTCAATTTTACTTTGGCAAAACCAACCCCCAACACCCAGGTAAATCCTATCATTACAGGCCAGGTGCCTAAACCAAATAAAATCATAAACCCGAAACCTTCTTGTGCATTAGGCATAATAAAGCAATAGGTCATGGCAAGATAGGTTAATCCACAAGGAAGCAAACCATTGAGCATACCCATCATCATTACTGACAAATAATTTTTTCTTTGCAACCAAAAGGCAAATAGCCCCTTAAGCCAGTGGGTAAGTTTATTTATTGCGCTTGTAAAAATGGGTATCTGAATACCTGTAATTGCGCCAATGCCCGTAAGCAAAAAAATCACCCCGATGCTAAATGAAATAACTGACTGATAAGGTGTGATAAAAAAGCTGCTACCTAAAGCTGCTGCGATGGCACCCAAAATACCATAGGTGATAATCCTGCCGGTATTATAAATTATTTTATTTGCCAGAAAGGGTTTTTGCATTGTAATAGCCATCGCCAACGGACTGCACATTCCCGCACAATGCAAACTTCCGGCTAAGCCCATGAGCAGTGCAGTCCACCACATATTACAAAACCATTAACTTCTCAAAATAGTATTCCTTTCCTTCCATAGTCCAGGTAAGACTTACACGATACAGTCCCTTCTCCCAGACTTTAAGCTCAAATAACTGACTATCTCCTTCCATGGCAGAAAGTTCAAATGTTTGATCGAGGAGATTATTAGACGGACGTAATACATGTAACTGCCCCTTTTCGATACTGGAGAAATAAGGGAATGATACCTTTATAGCATTATCAACGAATGACAACTGCGGTTGCTCAGCCAATTGGTTTGCATTATTCTGTTGATCTATTTTATCCTGATGCTTTAATTCTTCTGCATAATAATTCTCAGAGACAAGATTTACATCTTCTCGTAAGCTGATGAAAACTAATGCCCCCATAAAAAGCGCAAATACTACAAATGCTGCCACAATCCATTTCATACCTTACTACCTTTATAATTTAGTCTTCGTTTTATTGTTTCTGATTTCTTACAATCGGGCCAACAAATTTAGCCTTTACAGATTCTACTTTCTTGCCATCCTGATAAACTCCAAGTTCAATCACCGTTTTCATTGATTTTATTAATTCTTCCGGCAATTTTACCATAATCATACCTTTCAATATTCCTTCTTTGGGAACCACAATGTTTGGGTCTCCTATCTTCATAAAGGTAGCTTCCGCAGGAGATTCGATCTTTACATCAAGGTTTATATCGTCAAATGTTTTATTCACAAATTCAATACTGTATAAGTTGGTGATTTGTCCATCATCTGTTTTAGTATAAAGTGTACCCGGAACTTTCAATACAGTAGTTTCAATATCTGCCCGAGTGATGATGAAATAGGTTAACAAACTCATCAATGCAAATAATACAACTGAATATCCGGCAATGCGTGGTGTGAATACTTTCTGCACTCCATCTTTTATAGCGTTGTATGAAGAGTATCGGATTAAACCCTTTGGCTTATGTATTTTGGTCATTACATCATCACACACATCAATACAGGCCGTGCAATTTACGCACTCGAGCTGCGTACCATTTCGTATATCAATACCCGTAGGGCATACGTGCACACACAGTTTACAATCAATACAATCACCCTGTTTGTCGGTAATGGTAGTTTGATGTTTTTTTAGTTTGCCACGAGGTTCACCACGAAGCCAATCATAGGCTACAACCAATGAATCTTTTACTAATAACACACCTTGCAAACGACCATAGGGGCATACTGCAATACAAGCCTGCTCACGAAACCAGGCAAACACTCCATAAAATATTGCGGTAAATGCAATTAATCCGATAAATCCAGCCATATGCTCGGAAGGTGATTGGCTGATAATCGTTTTCACTTCTTCAATGCCAATCAAATAAGCCATTGTAGTGTGTGAAATAATTATGGAAATAAGAATAAAGATAAGTTGCTTACTTCCTTTTTTGATGATTTTGTTAGTATCCCAGGGAGCCTTCTTTAATCTTCGCTGCTCGTTGGCATCACCCTCAATCCAATATTCAATTTTACGAAACACCATTTCCATAAAGAGTGTTTGCGGACAGGCCCAACCACACCATATACGACCAAAGGCCACTGTAAACAAAATCACGAATACAAAAAGTGTGATTAATGTGAGCGCTAGTAAAAAGAAATCCTGTGGCCAGAATACCTGACCTAATATGATGAACTTCCGTTCGAAAATATTAAACAACATAAATGGCCTGCCATTTAAAGTAATGAATGGCCCGGCAAAAAATAAAATGAGTAAAATGGTGGTGACTAAAATTCTCCAGTTGTGAAAGCTACCCGATGGTTTTTTGGGGAATATCCATACACGTTTTCCTTTTTCATCTACGGTTGCAAGCGTATCTCTGAATTCTTCTTCAAACTCGTAAAAGTTTGTTTTACCTGCCTCTTGCATATAATCTAAATTTTAACTTTTAAAAACTAAGAGCATCCAGATGCATAACATCATGAGGATGCTCTTAATTCATTTTGTTCTATAAAAACCTTTATAAACTCGCCTGCACCTTTACGCTATCTGCATTTGCAGGTAACGTAGTTGCCGGCTTCACTAATTCACCCTGAGGTTTTTTCGGATTGGCCGGATTTGTTCCCTGAAGTGTAAGTAAATAACTAGACACATTTTGCATTTTTTCAGGACTGATAAAACCTTCCCATGCAATCATGTTTGTGCCCTGCACACCATTTCGCACAACTTTGAATACTTCATTGATGGATGCACCATGCAGCCAATATTCATCAGTCAGGTTAGGACCAATGTCTCCTCCACCATCTTGCCGGTGGCATGATGCACAGTTATTCATAAATGTTTGTTTGCCATCTGCCAACGCTTGTGCATCTGTCACAAACTTTACACTGGTTTCATCAATGGCAGCTACCGGACTGGAAGCTTTCATCTTGAGAGCCTGCTCTTGCGCATAAGCTACTTCGTTTTGATATTCCTGACCTGACAGCGGAAGTGTATTTGTAACATGATAAAAAATCAAGTAAACCACTGACCAACCGATAGTAAAATTGAATAACCATTTCCACCACGGTGGTAAGTGATTATCTAACTCACGAATGCCATCGTAATTATGGTCGAGCATGATATCGGCCTCCTTTTCAACAGGAACAAAATCATTGGATTGGTTCCATAGTTTAGCGAAAATTGACGGCTCTGGTTTATATACCACACCTTGTTTTGCTGCGCGTTCCTGCGCAGCCTGTCGCGTCATGGCATTAATCACTTGCAGCATGTATACTGCTACCAGCAACACAAGCAACACTACGATAAAAATAAACCCAATGGCTACGTAAAAAGTAAGCATGGGGTCGTCCCACACCGAAGCCGTTGCCTCGGTTGCGGTTTGTGCGTATCCGGCAGTAGCAAATCCGGTTATCAGCATGAATAATGAAATTAGTTTTTTCATTGGGGTTATCTGTTAATGGGTTCTACATCAGTTGAAGTTTCAGCGCCATCCTGAAGTGGCTTTTCACTCATTTCTTTTATGAAGTTTTTATCGGCAGTAAATACCCACCATAAAAGCACCAGGAAGAAGGTGAAAAAAATCACAAAGGAAATCACAGGCCATATCGCTACGTGATCAATACTTTGAAGAATGTTCTTATACATATTCTTACTGGTTATTGTTAGCGACTTTTTGTGCTTTTATATCAGTTCCTAAACGTTGCAGATAGGCAATGAGAGCAACGATTTCTGCATCAGCAGCTGTTTCATATCCTTCCAATTGCAAACCATCTACGATACGTTGTGCTTGCTTATCCAAATCATCATTCGCGATGTCTTCATATCCGGCTTCGTATGGCACACCTACGGTGCGCAGCGCACTTATCATGGCAGGTGTTAGCTCTTTATTAATTACTTGTTCATACAACCACGGGTAAGCAGGCATGATAGAACCTGTGCTAACCTCTTGTGGTGTGAGCATATGACGGTAATGCCAGCTATCGGCATATTTGCCTCCGGTGCGTTGCAGATCCGGACCCGTGCGTTTTGAACCCCATAAGAATGGATGATCATACACATACTCACCTGCTTTTGAATATTCACCACCTTTAGGGTCATAGCGCTGAACTTCCGAGCGGAATGGACGAATCATCTGTGAGTGACAACCCACACAACCTTCGCGTATATAAATATCCCGACCGTGTAATTCCAACGGAGTATAAGGTTTTACACTGGTAATAGTGGGTATATTAGATTTGATAAGGAAGGTAGGAACCATCTCTATAATACCACCAATTAATATTGCAACCAATGCAAGTGTGGTAAAAAGAATGGGCTTACTTTCCAAAATATGGTGCCAGTATGCACCAGTGTGTGATGTTTTCACCAGAGGAGAAACTTCTGCTTCTTCATTCGCAATAAACTTTCCTGATGCGGCAGTCTTAAGCAGGTTGTAGGTCATAATAAACACACCTGTCAGATAGAGCGTTCCGCCTATTGCGCGCAACATATACATGGGTAAAATCTGAGTGGTTGTTTCCAGGAAATTCTGATACTTGAGGAAACCATCCGCTGCAAATTCTTTCCACATCAAACTTTGTACAACACCAGAGATATACATTGGTAATGCATAGAATACAATACCCAGTGTGCCAATCCAGAAATGAAGGTTAGCTAATTTAGGACTATAGAGTTTGGTATTCCACATACGTGGGACCATCCAATAAAGCATACCAAAGATCAGAAAGCCATTCCAGCCTAAGCCACCCACGTGCACGTGAGCCACAATCCAATCCGTATAGTGTGCTATTGCATTAACATTTTTCAATGAAAGAAGTGGTCCTTCCAGGGTTGACATACCATAGGCAGTAACTGCCACCACCATAAATTTCAAGACAGCATCTTCGCGCACGCGATCCCATGCACCGCGCAGTGTAAACAAGCCATTAAGCATACCACCCCAGGATGGAGCGATCAACATAATTGAAAACACTGTACCAAGTGATTGTGCCCAATCAGGTAGCGAAGAATATAATAAGTGGTGAGGTCCGGCCCAGATATAGATAAATATCAAAGACCAGAAGTGAATAATAGAAAGTCGGTATGAATATACAGGCCTGTTGGCTGCCTTAGGCAGGAAGTAATACATAATGCCCAGGAAAGGCGTAGTTAAAAAGAATGCCACTGCATTGTGACCATACCACCATTGCACCAACGCATCCTGCACACCTGCATACCATGAATAGCTCTTGAAGAAACTTACTGGCATTTCAAATGAATTCACGATGTGAAGCACCGCAACAGTGACAAACGTGAAACGTGGCGATATAAAACCAGATGGCCACATACATGTGCTCTTCTCTGCGTTTGATAATGGTTCCTATCATGTTAATACCAAACACTACCCATATAAGAGCGATGGCGATATCGATAGGCCATTCCAGTTCGGCATATTCCTTTGATGTGGTTAAGCCTAATGGAAGTGTGATGGCTGCTGCTAAAATGATCAGTTGCCATCCCCAGAAGTGAATCCAGCTTAGTGTGTCATTAAACAGGCGCGTCTTAAGCATGCATGCTATAATAAACACCTGCAAACATCGCATTGCCTACAAAGGCAAAGATGACCGCGTTAGTGTGCAGCGGGCGGATGCGTCCGAATGTAACATACTGTAAATCAAAGTTAAACAGAGGATAAAATAATTGAATAGCGGCCAGCAGGCCCACTGTCATTCCCACAATACCAAAGATTACTGTGGCGATGATAAACGCTTTGACAATCTGGTTGTCGTAGTGGATCTTCTCAAGTTGCATGGTTCAGGTGTTGGTTTTTATAGTTTACGGGGTTAAAAGTAGCAAGTGTGTGTAAAAGTCATGCATGATTGCTATTAGCACAAAATATGATTTTTGTCAGGAATTTAAAATTGAATTCCTTGTAGTACTGATCGTTGTTAATAAGTGAATCCCAATTTATCCAAACCAGATTGTACTTCCGGAGCACTCATAAATAAATTCCACAGCAAGCCGGATCGTTGATTCTCCATCATCACTACTATCGGCCCTTGATCAATCGCCAGGTACCACGGCTTATACCATTCATAATGCACACTGAAGCCATCATAAAATCCATATTGTCCAAAAATTTTATCACCCAGATCAAAATAAAAGTGTTTCATCGCACGCATGCTTTGCTCTGGTGTGTAAGGAAATGAAGAAAGCGCAGCGGTCGGACTGATTACTCCTTTGTCTTCATTCGGACTATGTGCTGCATAAAAGTTCACCGAGTATCCTGCAGTAAGTCCCCAACTGTTTTCACCATAATCTTTGAAGTTGAGTGGATTCTTCACACAGTATTCATAATTGATTAGTGTATGATTGACATTATGCTGCCAGTAATCTGCATACTGATCTTTTAACCTGCGCGGATCCAAACCAAGAAATGAATAGTGAGACCAGAAAAGCGGACCACCAAATTGTGGTGCGCCATTGTGTATCAAATCAAGATGGTAGCCATATTGCTGATGAGTTGTATCGTTTTTTATTTTTCCTCCACGCGCCCATCCTTCATGATAACATTCGGCAGAAATTCCATGAGTAGGTGAAGCGGCAGCAAGCACATAGGTAATTAAGCATTCATTATATCCTTCGAGCGGAAAATTCATAGCCCATTGCTTGTCTGGTGACCAATGCCAATACAACACATTTTTACCACCGTTGCGATACCAGTCCCACTCTACCTCACGCCATAACTTATCCACCCGTGCAGCCAGCATCTTCTCTGCATCATTACCATTTTGAAAATACTGACGCACGCAGAGCAATCCTTGCACGAGGTATGCCGTTTCAACAAGGTCACCCCCATTGTCATTCTGGCTAAAGGGTTTCACCTTGCCCGTTTCTCCATTCATCCAATGCGGCCACACACCATGAAAACGATCTGCTTTTTCAAGAAAGCCTACAAGTTTTGTGAGATGAGCCACACCTTCCTCACGGGTGATGAATTTTCTTTCAATACCCACCAATATCGCCATCACACCAAAACCAGTTCCACCAGAAGTGACGATATGTTTATCATTGTCAGGATAATCATTGTCTACATGAAAGCGCTCCCGGGCTGCCCCGGAGTTAGGTTCCGCACCATCCCAGAAATACTGAAAGGTCTTGTATTGCACCAAGGTAAAAAGTGAGTCATCGCTAATAGTTGATTTCGTTTCAGCAATATCATTCTGTTTCTTCGTGCCGCAAGAAGCAAGCACAATCATAACAATTAGTAATAGAAAATTAATGCGGGTGGTTTTCTGTGCTTTCATGTTCACGGGTGGTAATATTTCTTTCCTTCCAAAGTAATAATTCCTGCTTTCTTTTCGCTAATTCTTCTTCAGAAGGTTTGTAATTAATGAGTGATTTTAAATCGGGTTGTCCGGCATCTACCCAGGCGGTAAACCAAATATTGCCCGTCATTTTTACACTGGCGCGGAATTGTCGCTCAACCATGCCATCAAGTTTTTCATGATAGTGTTTTGAATAAGATTCAGAAAAGACTTTCACTGTTTGCTTTCCCTTGGTTTCAAAGTTGTATTTGTTGTTTTCATGTAGCGCTGCCAATTCACGTTCAAATGACAATACAGAATCAACTGCCTGGTGAGATTGAATTAAGATTTGCCATGCTGCCAACTGCACATTAGCGAGGTACTCTGCCTTTCCCACAAAAAAATCATAGTCATCAAAAAATAATTCTGGAAGGCGTGATTCCCAGAATCCGTGTATCCCAATCTGGCCGGTTAGCTGTCCATCATAATTTTGAGTGGTATGCAACGGCACATGGGCATCGGCTACATAATGACCCAGATCAGCCGAAAGGCGCAAAATTCTTTCCGGATCTTTAAGCAGGAACGCTTCCTTTAATTGATTATACACACGATAGATATGCCAGGGCACGATGCCATGTTTCTTCAGCGAATCTTCACCATATTTATTGACGGCATCCTGCCAATACCTGGGCAACTTATACACCGCACTGTCACCATACACATCAAGGTCGATAAAATGACGAGGCGCTTCATCCACCACTGCATATCTTCTGCGATCAGGATTTACAGCAGCCTCTCTGATGTATTCGATGTTGCTTTTATAAAATACTGACATCTTCACAGGCAATGTATACACCGCGAGTTCATTGATTTTTTTATGCGCAAAAAAGCCCCAGCCACCACATAGCAGCACCACTCCTGTTAATATGATTTTAAGAATTCGCAGCTCCGGTTTACCTTTCCAATAAAGTTACACATGATGAAGAAATTATTCATACCCTTTTTATTGGTTTGTTTTTATGCGCATGCGAGTGACCCCTATCCGCGGAACCCAGCTATTGATATTGAAAAATATGTTTTTCAATTGGAGGTCACCGATAACAATGACGTACTAAACGGGATTGCCACTATTACACTAAAGATCAAAAAAACCATATCCGAATTTGAACTTGATTTGATTAATAAAAAACCAGACGGAACAGGAATGGAGGTAGAGAGTGTGTTTGGGCAAGAAACAAGGTTGAAATTTGCACATCAGAACAACCGGCTTACGATTTATTTATCTGCGCCAGCAGAAGCAAATCAATCAATTACACTTCGAATAACTTATAAGGGTGTGCCACAAGACGGATTGATTATTGGTAAAAATAAATTCGGAGACCGGGGATTCTTTGGTGACAATTGGCCCGACCGCGGACATCACTGGCTGCCCGTGATCGATCACCCCAGTGATAAATCAGCTGTGGAGTTTATCATCATCGCACCGATGCATTATTCCGTAGTCGCCAATGGAATTAAAATTGAAGAAAGTCCGCTTGACTTGAAAAGAAAACTTACACACTGGCGTGAAGAAGTGCCACTGCCTGTAAAAGTAATGGTAGTTGGTATTGCGCAGTTTGCAGTGCAACAATCCGGTGTAATAAATAATATTCCTGTAGAGAGTTGGGTCTATCCGCAAAATCGTTTGGAGGGATTTCATGATTATGCCTATGCCCCAAAAGTACTTGACTTCTTTATCACGCATGTAGGTCCTTATCCCTATAAGAAACTTGCCAACGTGCAATCGAAAACACGCTGGGGCGGACTTGAAAATGCGAGCGCGATTTTTTATTCTGAAAATTCAGTCACTGGTAAGGGAGATCGAGAAAAACTCATAGCTCATGAAATTGCTCACCAATGGTTTGGTAACTCCGCTACTGAAAATGACTGGCACCATGTATGGCTTAGTGAAGGGTTCGCTACTTATTTTGCGAATCTATACCTGGAAAATAGTTATGGACGAGACAGGCTGGTGGAAGAACAACTAAAAGATCGTGAGGCTGTGATTTCTTTTTATAAAAAGAACCAACGCCCGGTTGTTGATTCAACCATTACAGACATAAATAAAGTGTTAAGTACCAATACCTATCAGAAAGCGGGTTGGGTATTGCATATGCTGCGACAAAAAATCGGAGATATTGCTTTTTGGAACGGTATACGAAAGTATTATGCCACCTATCAACAACGTAATGCCCTAACCGGGGATTTCGTGCGCATTATGGAAGAAGTTTCCGGTGAGCAACTCAACGATTTTTTTACCCAATGGCTTTACCAGGGAGGACATCCGCAATTGAGTGTAACCTGGCAGTTCAATAAGAAGAAAAATACGATAGAAGTAAAAATTGATCAGGTACAGAAAGATGGGTTATTTAGTTTTCCACTCGAAGTGGCTTTAGTGGATAAAAATGGCCAAATTCAGCTTGAAACACTCAATATCGGTTCTAAACAATCTAAATTTGAACTTACTGCCCGGTTTGAGCCAGTGCAATTAAAGCTAGATCCGGCAACGAGAATCCTGTTCGAGGCAAATATTCAAAAGAAATGAGGAAATCGGGCTTGGAAATCAGGAGTCAGCTATTATTTTTGCAGTCCGTTTGAAAAAGCATTATGGCAAATCATAAATCAGCAGAGAAAAGAATCAGGGCAAATGAAGCTAAGCGTGTAAGAAACCGCTATCAGGCAAAAACAACCCGCACACAAATCAAGAAATTACTTGGCACCGAAAAGAAAGACGAAGCTCAGGCTTTGTTAAAAGAAGTGTCATCCTTGATTGACAAACTGGCAAAGAAGAACATCATCCATTGGAAAAAGGCTGCAAACCAGAAATCAAAGCTCACCAAGCGTGTGAACGGTTTGGCTTAATTCAATATTAAAAGATTTTATTTTTCCCTTCTTGGCTCTTGCTGGGAAGGGTTTTTTTATGTGCCTATCGAAATGAAGCCAATTCGGGCATTTTTTCTAACTTTATTTATATGAAAGTTGAAGATAGCGCCCCTTTAAACATAAAAAACTGGTCGCCTGAAGACCGACCCCGCGAAAAACTCCTTATCAAAGGCAACCAGGCATTATCAGATGCCGAACTGATAGCTATTTTGATTGGTTCTGGTACTCCTAAATTAAGCGCTGTAGAACTTTCTAAACAGATTCTTCAGAAGGTTGACAATAACCTGCATGATCTTGCACGTTTATCAGTGAAAGA
>JALOMN010000110.1 GCA_025455445.1 Cyclobacteriaceae bacterium | reverse complement strand
TATTATCATCTCTTAAGATTAGTTGCACATGAGTGCATTGTGCGATTGGCAACTGTAATACTAACGAGCCAGAGTAATCTGCAATTCCGCCCATAACATCCAGTCGTCCTGGTGCAGATGCTGAGAAAACTATCTTATCGTTCGAGGTCATATTTACTTAAATCAATCTTTCGCAGTTCGGCTGCCTTTTCTTCTGGCATTGTATCGGCCATAAAATTGCCCGCTCCTATTTCCGGTCCTGCCAGGTACTTAATCAATCCTGGCTGCCGATAGGGTGGCTGCAACCATAAGTGCATACGAAATTGCTTATACTCATTACCATCAATAGGTGCTTGCATCACTGACATTACATAAGGAAAGTCCATTTCAAAATTCATATCGAATCTGCGGATAACCTGTTGAAAGACGGAAGTAAGATCTGTTAATTCGGTTGGTGATAAGGTGATTAAGCTTTGATGATTTCCTTTTGGAAAAATCATTACCTCGTAAGCATAGCGAGCAAAGAATGGAATGAAGGCAATTGCATTTTCGTTTTCGGCAATTATCCTGCAGCTATCTGCCTTTTCTTGTTGGATGATTTTTTCAAAAATATTCTCACCTGTTGTTCTTTGGTGCTCTTCGGCAATCTTAGTTTGTTGTTCTACTATTTTAAAAGAAAAGTCAGTGGCATAGATCTGGCAGTGAGGATGAGGATTACTTACGCCCACGGCTTCACCTTTATTTTCAAATATCAATACTGATTTAATTGCTGGATTTTTCTCAAATTCAATCATCTCTCGTTGAAATGCGGTAAATACCTGCGCTACCTTTTCTGATTTCATTTGCGACAAGGTGATGTTATGCCTTGGATCATAACATACTACTTTGGCGATTCCGAGTGCACTTTCTTTTCTATATAATTCATTGGACATCATCCTTATTTCTGGCGCAGTCATTCCAACTACGGGATGGTCGTTATTGAAAATATATACTCCTTTATAATCAGGATTTACTGATCCGCTTATGCGCGCATTACGAGGGCATAAATAGCATGTTGAATCATACTCAGGAGATGTTCTAGGCGCTACCATTCCTGCCCCATGCCAAGGGCGATTATTTCGGTGCGCAGAATATACTATCCATTCTTCCCGAAGCGGATGCCAACGTTTTTCCCACTTTCCATCAAAGGAATTATTCATTGTTTAAATATCCGAAATAGGAGAGAATGAATGGCAAATCGAACGTAAAGAATCTTCGATTAGCGTTGGTTAAATTTTCAGAATTACCGGATGGCGATTTTTTCAGGTATTAGTATCGCTGAGGGAAATCCACTTCTCACACGCGTTAAATCCTGATAGGCTTCTAATCGGGTATAATATTTACCTATTGTTACTCTGAATTTTGGTTGCTGATACTGAAGGTTAGCCGTGAGGTCAGGAGTTTCATCTGATATTTTTTTCTTTGCATTCATGGCGTCCTCTCTTTTGGAGCCGGAATAAACTTGAATGGTATATCCATCTACCGATCTGCGTATAAGGTTAAAGCGACTAATGCTGTCTAGTACAAAATCTACTTTTGAGTTTACCGTATGTGTTGGGATAACAGGAGTTGAGTTTCCATGTGTGGTTATTTGAGTAGTTGAAGAATCTTTAAGGACAACTACACGTGGTCTCAACAACGAAAGATCTTCGAAATACGGCTTATCGCTTTTTCTCTGCGCATGAGCAGATAAAATTGTGATTATTAGAAAGATGTTTACGAGCAATATTTTTCTCATATGCTTAACACGATGCAAGATACAAATAGATTCACTTACTTATAATCAAAGATAAGGCCAAGTGTTTTATCCTTCGATTACTATACACCTGCCTGCTTTTACATCATCTTCTACTTTCTTGAATTTAACATCCTTAAGCACACGGCCATCAGGATATTGCACAGTCACCTTATCGTTTCTGCCGGCAACTTTTTCTGATTTTACGGGCATTACTTTTTCTGATGTGTGGTGTTCAGGGCCCTGTGGCTGGCTGCTGCTTCCATCCAGTAGCGAGCGCGATTCTTCTTTTTGTTCGCGTAATCTCAGACGTTTCTGTGTGCGTGCTTCCTGCACCTGGTCAGACTCGCGCACCGGCACATCTGCTTTTAGTAAGAATGAAATTGTTTCTTCGTTTACTTTAGCAATAAATCGCTTAAAAGCCTCAAAGCCTTCAAATTTATAAATCAGTAAAGGGTCTTTTTGTTCGTAGACGGCATTTTGCACGGATTGCTTTAAATCGTCCATATCGCGAAGGTGCTCTTTCCATTGTTGATCAATTATGGCAAGAGTGATCATTTTTTCCATTGCCTTAATCAATTCGCTATTTTTTGTGTCAATACATTTTTTCAAATTGGCCGAAACACCTATTTGTTTTACACCGTCAGTGAAAGGCACTAAAATATTCTCGATGGTAGCACCTCGGGTTTTGTAAACATCCAATACAATTGGATAAACCTTTTCTGCTGCTACCTTATTCTTGTGCTGGTAATGTTTCAAGGCTTCATCATACAACCTTTCACTCAAAGCAGCCTGATCAGCTTTGTTGAATTCTTCTTGTGTGACATTAAAATCGAAACCTAATACACTCAGTACATTAATCTTAAAGGTTTCTAAATTTTCGGCAGCCTTTCCATTTCCAACCAGGTCATCGCATGTATCATATAACATGGTGAGTATATCAAGTTGCAGGCGTTCGCCAAAGAGCGCATTTTTTCTACGCTTATAAATCACTTCTCGTTGTGAGTTCATCACGTTATCATACTCAAGCAAACGCTTACGTATACCGAAGTTATTTTCTTCTACCTTTTTCTGGGCGCGCTCTATGGAACTTGTTACCATGGAGTGTGAAATCACTTCACCTTCTTTCAAGCCGAGTTTATCCATGAATCGCGCAATACGCTCGGGCATGAACAAACGCATAAGATTATCTTCTAACGATACATAAAATTGTGATGACCCTGGATCTCCCTGGCGACCAGATCGTCCGCGTAACTGCCTGTCAACCCTGCGGGATTCATGTCGTTCAGTTCCAATAATTGCCAAACCTCCTGCCGCTCGTGATTCTGGTGTAAGTTTAATATCCGTTCCTCGGCCTGCCATGTTGGTTGCAATGGTAACAGTACCAGGCTTACCTGCTTCCGCCACTACTTCGGCTTCACGCTGATGCTGTTTTGCATTCAACACCTGATGCTTGATTTTTTTCATCTGAAGCATACGGCTCACTAACTCTGATATTTCTACTGAGGTTGTTCCGACCAGCACGGGTCTTCCTTCTTGCGTCAGTCTTACAATCTCATCAACAACGGCATTAAACTTTTCACGAATAGTTTTATACACCAGGTCGTCCTGATCTTTACGTGTGGTTGGCTTATTGGTGGGTATTACTACTACATCCAACTTATAGATATCCCACAATTCGCCAGCTTCTGTTTCTGCAGTACCCGTCATACCCGCTAGCTTATGATACATGCGGAAGTAATTTTGTAAAGTGATAGTGGCATACGTTTGTGTAGCATCTTCCACTTTTACATTTTCTTTCGCTTCAATTGCCTGGTGCAGACCATCAGAATATCTGCGGCCTTCCATTACCCGGCCGGTTTGCTCATCCACGATTTTTACTTTTCCATCTACAATGATGTATTCAGTATCTTTTTCAAAGAGTGTATAAGCCTTGAGCAACTGATTTACGCTATGTATGCGCTGCGACTTGGTAGTATATTCACGAATAAGTTCTTCTTTTTTCTGAAGTCGAACGTCTTCGCTTACCGTTGTGTCTTTTTCAATTCTATTAAGTTCTATACCAATTTCCGGCAGAATAAAGAATTTGGGATCTTCACCTTCGCCAGTAATTAAATCGATCCCTTTTTCTGTAAGGTCTACACTATTATCTTTTTCGTCAATAATAAAATACAAGGGGGCGTCTGCTTCCGGCATTTGCTTTTTATTATCGGCCAGATAAAAGTTTTCAGTACGCTGCAAAATTGACTTATTACCGGTCTCACTTAACATTTTAATCAGTGGCTTGTATTTTGGCATAGCGCGGTGTGCGCGAAATAGTGCCAGACCACCATCTTTTTCATTACCTTCTGATATTAATTTTTTTGCATCATTCAGGTATTGATTAATCAGTCTTTTCTGGGCCTCAACCAGTTTATTTATTCGGGGTTTCAGATCATAAAATTCGTGCTCGTCACCACGGGGTACGGGGCCAGAGATAATCAAGGGAGTGCGGGCTTCATCAATCAATACACTATCTACCTCATCTACCATTGCATAGTGATGACCGCGTTGTACAAGTTCTTCCGGATCGCGTGCCATGTTATCACGCAAGTAGTCAAAGCCGAATTCATTGTTTGTTCCATAAGTTATATCAGCACGATACGCGTTTCTGCGCTCAACTGAATTAGGCTCATGCTTATCGATACAGTCTACATTCAAACCATGAAATTGAAACAAGGGGCCCATCCACTCGCTGTCGCGTTTGGCGAGGTAATCATTCACGGTTACAATGTGCACACCACGTCTTGCAAGTGCGTTGAGGAATGCCGGGAATGTTGCTACCAATGTTTTACCTTCACCGGTTGCCATTTCTGCAACATTACCTTCGTGTAAAGCAATACCACCTATGATTTGCACATCATAATGCATCATGTCCCAGGTAACCATGTTGCCGGCAGCTATCCATTGACGCGACCATTGCGCTTTATCACCAACAATTTTTACATTTTGAAATTTCGCTGAGAGTATCCGATCGTGCTCTGTGGCTGTTACTTCCAGGTATTCATTTTCTTTGAATCTTCGCGCTGTATCGCGCACGATGGCAAATGCTTTAGGAAGCACTTCAATCAAGACTACTTCCAGATCTTTGTTTCGTTGCAGTTCTAATTTATCTATTTCACCAAACACAGATTCTTTTTCATGAATATCCATGTCAGGATTTTCATTTATGCGGGTGTGAAGAGCAGCAATTTGATCATCAATCGGTTTTAATTTATCGTTAATGAAATTCTGGATTTCATTTGTTTTGCCTCTCAATTGATCGTTGGTAAGCCCTGTCAGAAGTTCACCTTCTTTCTTTGTTTGCTCTACCAAAGGCATCATTCTCTTGATGTCTTTCTCTGACTTGGTACCGAAAATTTTTGCGATGAATTTTAACATAATACGCTTAAAAGTTTAACTACTTAAGTGGGAGGTTGTAAAAGTTGATAAAGGCAGTAATTTTTTAGCGAATCAATTTTTATAGAACCTTAATACCCAAAAGCCCATTTAGGGGGCACAAATTTAAGGATTTCGGGGTGCAATTATAGCTCCAAATCGCCCTCAAACACCATTTTGGCAGGTCCAATAAGAAAAACTTCATGGAAAGTGGCAGCTACACTGCCAGACGGGCCGGATGAAGAGGCAATAAACTCAACACTTAAGTCACCTCCTTTAACTTTTATATTCACCGGTGAATGATAACCATGAAAATAAGCTGCGAGGGCAGCTGCTGTAGCACCTGTGCCGCATGAATAAGTTTCATTTTCTACACCCCGCTCGTAGGTTCGTAATGCAATTGTATTATTATCTAATAACTCAACGAAGTTAGCATTTGTGCCGCCCGGGGCATATTGTTCACTATATCGGATTTTTCTTCCTTCTTCCACAACGGGATAATTATCCAGATTTTTCACTATGCTAATATGATGCGGTGATCCTGTATGTATGAAGTATCCGTTATTTAGTTTTTTTACAAGGCTAACATCATTCATTTTAAGTTTCACATTGCCATTTTTAAATATTTCTGCAGTGTGCTCCCCATCATAGGCATTAAATACAGTATTTTTTTCTAGTAAGCCCAAAGTAGCGGCCATTACTACTGCTGCCCGACTTCCATTGCCACAAAGGCTTTGAGGCTATTAAAATAAACGAGATTAAAATCCAGGGTAGGATGTTTTTCAATGAGCATTAATCCATCGGCTCCTACACCAAATCTGCGGTCGCAAATTTTTTGTATTTCCTGATCAGAAAACGAATAACCCTTTGTACGATTATCAATTAACACAAAGTCATTACCGGTAGCTTGATATTTATAAAAATGAATATGAGGCAAAGCGATGGAGTTTAGAACTTATTTTACTTCTTCATAATCCACATATTCTCCACCTTTAATATGGCCGTTGCGTTTCGGGCTGTCTGAATTTTTATTAACTGTATCCTGAGGTCTGCGGCCTTGCTGGCGGTATTGCTGTGAAGCTGCGCCTGCTTTAAAGAAAAAGCCACCAATTTTATACACGATGTATAAAATGAGCGCCATTATGAGCAATAATTTTAACATGATGGATATTTTACTAATCTCTGTAACTAAAAAACAAAGGTAACAGTTTCAATATAAATCATTCTTACGCGGAAATATTCAATTGATTCTATTAGAGGCTCTTTCTTAACGTAGCTCAGTGCCATAATTACATTAATTAAACATGGCCGATTTGGTTAATTCATCGCTTTTTTTAAGACAAGAACCGTGCTGATTATCTACTCAAATAGAAATTTCGTTCAGAGTAAATATTCATAAAATAGTCATCCATTAAATCGTCAATGAAATAGATTGCTTCACCGGTTGATTTCATTTCGGGCCCGAGTTCTTTATTTACATCCGGAAATTTATTGAATGAGAATACCGGAACTTTAATAGCGTAGCCTTTTTTAGTTGGGTTAAAATTGAAATCATTCACCTTCTTTTCACCTAGCATAACCTTGGTAGCATAATTTACATATGGTTCGTCATAAGCTTTGCAGATAAAGGGCACAGTGCGAGAAGCTCTCGGGTTCGCCTCGATTATGTATACCTTGTCATTTTTAATCGCGAATTGAATATTAATCAACCCCACCGTTTTCAAGGCAACGGCAATTCTCTTAGTGTATGATTCAATTTGTTTAATCACCAGGTCTCCAAGATTATAAGGAGGTAATACAGCATATGAATCACCAGAATGTATTCCGGCAGGCTCTATATGTTGCATAATACCAATTATATAAACATCCTCACCATCACAAATTGCATCGGCTTCTGCTTCAATGGCACCATCCAGAAAATGATCCAATAGCACTTTGTTATCCGGAAGATGTTTCCAGATATCGATAATGTGATTCTCTAGTTCTTTTTCATTAATCACAATCTTCATGCTTTGTCCGCCCAACACATAGGAGGGTCTCACGAGTAATGGAAATCCTATTGACTTTGATACTTCAAGGGCTTCGTCCGCATCGGTAGCTACGCCAAAATCAGGGTAAGGAATCCCTAAATCTTTAAGTAGGTTTGAGAAACTTCCACGGTCTTCCGCTAAATCGAGCGCTTCAAACGAAGTTCCTATAATTTTTACTCCATACTTATGAAGTTTTTCTGCAAGCTTAAGGGCGGTTTGTCCTCCAAGTTGCACAATTACTCCTTCTGGCTTTTCATGTTGTATGATGTCCCATAGATGTTCCCAGAAAACAGGTTCGAAATATAATTTGTCAGCGATGTCAAAGTCAGTAGAAACAGTTTCAGGATTGCAGTTGATCATAATGGCTTCATAACCGCACTCTTTTGCAGCAAGAATTCCGTGCACGCACGAATAGTCAAATTCAATTCCTTGTCCAATACGATTAGGGCCCGATCCCAATACGATTACTTTTTTCTTCTTGCTGGCAATTGATTCATTCTCTTTATCGAATGTGGAATAATAATAAGCCGTTTTTGCATCGAACTCCGCAGCGCAGGTGTCCACCATTTTATACACACGCATAATGCCCATTTCTCTGCGTTTCTTATGCACCTCACTTTCAAGACAGTTCATCAAATGGGCGAGTTGCCTGTCAGCGTAACCTTTTTCTTTAGCGGTGCGCATGAGAGAATCAGGAATTGTATCGAGTCGATGTTTTTCAATTTCTTTTTCAAGTTCAATCAATTCCCAGATTTGTTCCAAAAACCACTTGTCTATTTTGGTTAATTTCAAGATTGTTTTCATTGAAATACCGAGCTTCATGGCATCATAGATATGGAATAATCTATTCCAGCTAGGATGTTCCAAGCTTTGAAGAAGGTCGGCTTGTTTGGTCATTTCCTTACCATCAGCGCCTAATCCATTTCTCCTTATCTCCAATGATTGACACGCCTTTTGTAATGCCTCCTGAAAGTTTCTTCCAATACCCATCACTTC
>JALOMN010000002.1 GCA_025455445.1 Cyclobacteriaceae bacterium | reverse complement strand
ACATTTATTCTTATCGGATATTCTTCCTATACCATGGTAATTATCCGTTCTAACTATGATACACTCATCAATGAAAATGCTCCTAAAGATGTAATGAGTTTCATCCGCTACCTGAAGCGTGAGCAATACGGTAGCCGCCCTTTGTTATTCGGTCCATACTTCACTGCAAAGCCAATTGATGTTAAGTACGGTGCACCCGATTATACCAAAGGCAAAGACAAGTATGAAATTGCTTCACGCAAATTCAATTATGTGTATGAGCCCGATCAGGAAACAATTTTACCGCGTGCCTGGAACCCTGATCATAAAGAAACTTACATGAATATTATTGGATTGCAGGAGGGTGAAAAACCCAGCTTTGGCCAGAATTTATATTTCATGTTCCGCCATCAGATTGGCACGATGTACATGCGCTACTTTATGTGGAACTTTGCCGGCCGCGAAAGTGATGAGCAAGGTGCCGATTGGCTTAGTCCTTTTCAGGCAGCTAAAGAGGTGCCGGCTTCGCTTGCCAATAACAGAGGCCGTAACAATTTCTTGATGATTCCTTTTGTATTAGGGTTGATTGGAATGTTCTATCAGTTTACGAAAGACACCAAAAACTTTTCAGTTATCGCCCTTCTTTTTGTGATGCTGGGAGTAGCCATTGTGGTTTACCTGAACTCACCACCCAGCGAGCCTCGAGAGCGTGACTATATCTATGCAGGATCTTACTATGCCTTTGCTTTCTGGATTGGCCTCGCAGTGATTGGTATTGCAGAGGGTATAAAAATATTTTTGAAAAACGGAAAGGTGGCAGCCGTTGCCGCTACACTTATTGGTTTAAGTGCACCAGGGATCATGGCTGCTGAAGGGTGGGATGACCACAACCGTTCCAATAGATACTTCTCTGTAGATTCGGCAGCCAACTATCTTAATTCATGTGAACCAAATGCCATTATCTATACCGGTGGCGATAACGATACTTTCCCACTTTGGTATGCACAGGAAGTAGAAGGAATACGCACCGATATGCGTGTAGTGGTGCTCAGCTATTACAATACCGATTGGTATATTGAGCAAACCATGCGCAAGGCCTATGAGTCAGAACCTATCCCTTATACACTCACCGCAAAACAGTATAAACAAGGAGGCTTAAATGATTATTTGCCATTTGCTGATCTGAAAATAAAAAGCCTGGATGCCCGCCAATACATCGAGTTATTATCCAAAGATTATGCACAGCTGCGCGATGGCGACCGTAATATTATTCCCAGCAGAATGCTCACGCTTTCAATCAACAAAGAAGAGCTAATTGCAAAAGGACTAATACCTGATCAATTTAAAGACCTGGTAGTAGACCAAATGGAAATCAAATTACTGCGTGGAGCACTCGAGAAAAAAGATCTTGCGTTGCTGGATTTTCTGGTCACCAACAATTGGGAGCGACCTATCTACCTTAACAATACTTCGCTCTCTCAAATCAATATCGACCTGAGACCGTATGCGATTATGGAAGGTAATGCGTATCGCATCCTGCCTATTCGCAATCCTAATAAGAATGGTGATTATCTTGTTAATACAGATAAGGCTTTTGATAACATGATTAACAAATTCAAGTATTCAGGCTTGAATGATGAGCGAATCTATTTTAATGAAGACTATCGTGGCTTTGTGATGAACCATCGCAGTGCATTAAATGATTTGGCCAAAGCACTTATTCTTGAAGACAAGATGGAAAAAGCCAACCAGGTGTTAGAATTTTCACTTGAAAAAATGCCAGACCGCGCTGTGCCTTACGACATTACTGCTGCAACCCTCGTGGAGTTGTTGTTTGAAGTGGGGCAAAAAGAGAAAGCTATTGAAGTTGCCAATGTAATTGGTCAGCGGGCAGATGAAATGATCACCTATCTGATTGAACAAAACTATGGAATGACGCTTGAGTTGAGAAGAAATGCCTATGTATTAAACACCTTGCAACGCACGCTCTATGAAAATGGTGAAATGGAGTTAGGAAAGAAGTTTGAAGATGCTTTAAACAAACACATGGCCAGTCTTCAGATTTATGAAGAAGGGGATTTTTAAAAAATATAAGGACTAGAGAAAGGAGCCACCGGAATAGAATTCGGTGGCTTCTTTTTTATTCAGAGATAGGAACAATAAATTCTATTTTCTGGCAATTAAAAATAAGTCCAGCGCAGAATTCGGTTCTCCGGTTAACACATAGTCATCTTGTCTGATACTCATGACCAATTCATCGCTGGTATTTTTGAGTTTATTGCGATTAATCCTATTCATGATTTCGTAGGGAATACGCAATATAGATGCGGGCAATATATACTGTAGATTAAAAATATCCCATCGCATCAGGCGCGCTACTGATTGCCTGTTTTGTTCATGGTATTGCATTACTTTTTCATTGCCAGCAATACCCATCATGGTCACACTAGAAAAACTCCTTTTAGCAAGATTGGTGAGTTCGCTCGCTGTGTATTCGCGAATGTGCCATGGGTTACGCGATAATGAAAGTGGCCTGTTGGGTGTTGTAATTAATGCCACGCCTCCGGGTTTTAAGACGCGATAAATTTCTTTCAGAAACAAAGCATCGTTTTTTATATGCTCTATAACCTGAAAACTTACCACAGAATCAAAACTATTATCCTCAAAGTCAGTGAGGGGTGGAATATTGCCACTCAGAAATTTTCCCTGAGGATACTTTTTCTTTAGTCCCTCAATAACCGGCAAGATTTTATCAATGGCAGTATAACTCTCTATATGCGGCAATAACCAATCTATTCCGCGACCCTCTCCACAACCTACTTCCAACAAATTACCCTTTACGTAATCCGATGCGAGTATATAGGGCCTTAATAAACGCTGGTGAATGGGATTGTCTGAAAGAATGGTCTCAGAGGTAATTTCGGTAGTATAAACAGAAGCCATTTTAAAATTTATCGCACAAAAATACGCCAAATGGTTAAATTTAACGTTGTGATTAAAACATCGAATTGACGGTATTATGAAATGGCTTTTCCTTCTTGTTTCAATATTATTAGTGCAAATCCAGGTTTTGTCGCAGGCACTAACCAGTAAAAACTTCAGGGAGTGGTATAATCCTGACAGCGAGATTTCAATCGCTATTCAATTAGTAAAAAGTAATGGCCAGCTTGAGGTTTATTACCACATTCAATCCAATCAGTTTACCATTGATAAATATTCCATCAGCTGGGAAAAACGCGATACGTATACACAACGCGATGGAATAGCGATTGCCCCCAAGGACAGCACCATCAACAGACAAGAAAAATCAATCAAAGGAAAATGGCTATTTGATAGTCCCGAAAAACCGTGGCTGCTGGTTGTGAAAGTCACCAACAAGGAAAGTCAGGTCAGCTGGGTGAATTATAAATTGCTGGAAGCGAATTATCCGGCACGCGGTTGGGTTGAAAATAAAAATGAGCGGTATACCAAAAAATATTTTACTGCCAATGAACCTTATATAATCCAAAGTAAAGACAGCAGCACTTTTTATGTTTCCTACTTTAAAGAAGAATTCCCGGCAGCATATCCTCCCTTTTCAGAAAAGGAAAGTAAAGTAGATCGATTTATGTTTTATGATTCCCTTTTTGCACTCACACCTGGAAAATCACTCTCACTGCAAAAGCACGGACTTTATTTATTTCAAAAAGACACAAATGCAGCAGAGGGATTTTCCGTTCGGGTGGTAAATAAAAGTTTCCCGAAATTTTCCAGCATTCAGGATTTAAAAAAACCATTGATATACATCTGCACACAGGATGAATACATTCAACTGGAAAATGCCAAAGATGATAAAACCAAGTTTGATAAAGTGATACTCAACATCACCAATGATAAAGAGCGCGCCTCAAATTTTATGAAGGGCTATTATCGTAGGGTGGAGCTGGCAAATTTATATTTCAGTTCTTACAAAGAAGGCTGGAAAACTGATAGGGGTATGATCTATCTGATTTTTGGATTACCCGATGAAGTAAGTGTGAGCGATGGAAGTGAAAACTGGTATTACAAGGCATCTAAAACCCGGTTTACCTTTGTAAAAAGCGGCAGCGTGTATGATCCTGATAACTACATTCTTTTAAGAGATAAAAAGTTTAGCACCATTTGGTTTAGCACGGTAGACATGTGGCGCAAAAGTCGATATTGATTTTCTCACCTTTCACTACCTTTATTAAAAACATTCATGGAGAATAAAGAAATAATTTTTGGCACACGTGCTGTGATGGAGGCGATTCATGCACACCGTGAAATTGAAAAAGTATATGTACAATCAGGTTTAAATAATGATTTAATTAAAGAGCTAATTAATCTTGCCAAAGCGAACGGAGTGCCTTATAGCTTCATTCCACAACAGAAACTTAACCGACTTTCTTCAAAAAATCATCAGGGTGTAATCTGCATGCTGTCTGCAGTGCAATACGCTTCGCTTGAAAATATTATCGACAAAACGTACAGTGATGGAAAAGAACCATTTTTGCTGATACTGGATCGGGTTACGGATGTGCGCAACTTTGGAGCAATTGCCCGCACGGCAGAATGTGCCGGAATTAACGCGATTGTATTGGCCGACAAGGGCAATGCACCGATCACGGGCGATGCTATGAAAACTTCTGCAGGGGCGCTAAGTCATTTGCCGGTATGCAGAGTAAGTGATATGAAAAAAACGTTACGGTTTTTAAAGGATAATGGTATTACAATTATTGCGTGCACCGAAAAGGCCGAAAAAGTTATTTATGAATTAGACCTTAATATACCACTTGCCCTGGTTCTTGGATCAGAAGAAGATGGTATCTCACCGCCATTATTGAAAGATGCAGACTACCTCGCAAAAATTCCGATGAGCGGTAACATCAGTTCACTGAACGTTTCGGTTGCAGCAGGAATTTGTGCCTATGAAGCAATCCGGCAAAGGGGTTATAAATAATCGTTACCTCCAGGTTTATTTTTCAAATCATTCACAAATTTTCTGAATAATTCTTCTTTATCCTTTTCACAAACAATAAACACATCATCAAACGCTCCAATCAGATAGCCATTGAGTCCTTGGGCTACAATTAACTTATCCTTGGGTCCTTTTATTACCGAATTGCGTGTTTCATAAATCAGGGCTTCTGCATCCACAGCATTGTTATTGGCATCTTTGGTTGAGTTGTCATGCAGCGAACTCCATGAACCTAAATCAGACCACGCGAAACTGCTTAACCACACATACACATTATCCGCTTTTTCCATCACACCATAATCGATGGAGATACCCTTCGTTTGTGAATAGGCTGTTTGCAATGATTGACGTTCGTGGTCAGTGCCGAAATGAGCAGCGGCTTCTTCGAAAACTTCAGCCATCTCTGGTAAATATTTATGAAATGCTTCTTTTATAGCCTTTACACCCCACACAAATATGCCCGCATTCCACACAAAATCTCCACTCTCAATAAATGTTTTTGCTAACGATAATTCAGGCTTTTCAGTAAAGGTTTTTACTTTCTTTAACGCAGGCTTTGCAGCTATATATTGTATGTATCCGTAACCTGTTTCTGGTCTGGTAGGTTTTAAACCCAGTGTAATAAGTTTGTCTTGATTTTTCGCTTGTTCGAAACAAGCATTAATCACTTGTTGAAAATCAGCTTCATTTAAAATCAAATGATCAGAGGGAGATACTACGATAACTGCATCAGGATTTTGCTTGTAAATTTTCAAACATGCATAAATGATACAAGGAGCAGTATTCTTGCGCATGGGCTCAGCCAGCACTTGTGTTTCCGAAATATCAGGCAACTGTTGCAAGGTTAATGCCACATGTTCTTCATGTGTTACTACGAGAATATTTTGCTTGGGGCAAAGTGGTAAAAATCTTTCGTAGGTAGATTGAAGCAATGTTTTGCCTGTTCCCAGCACATCTAAAAATTGCTTAGGGCGTGAGTTGCGGCTATAAGGCCAAAAGCGAGTGCCTACGCCACCAGCCATTAGCACTATGTAAAGATTATTATTCATTTCTGTGTAATGATTGCGGTATATCTGATTAAACTATACCTTCTTTTAAAAGATCGTGTAGATGGACGAACCCGGCAACCCGCTCTCCGTCCTTTACAACCAGCTGCGAAATACTGTTTTCTTGCATAATTTGAAGTGCTTTGACTGCAAATTCATTTTTATCAATACATCTGGGTGAGCGTGTCATAATATCGGTCGCTTTGATCTTCGCAATATTAGATTCTTTTTGCAACATTCTTCTCAAATCACCATCGGTTATTATTCCCAGTAATATTTGTGCATCATCAACAACAGCGGTTGCACCCAATCGTTTAGAAGAAATTTCTAAAATAACATCTCTCAGTGGAGTATCTGATTTCACCATAGGCAATGCATTATTTACAAATACATCTTCTACTTTCAGATATAATTGTTTGCCCAAAGCACCTCCCGGATGATATTTAGCAAAATCCTCGCTGGTAAAATTTCTCAACTCAAGCAGTGCGATAGCCAATGCATCGCCCATGGCGAGGTGTGCAGTGGTGCTGGTTGTTGGTGCCAGGTTATTAGGACAAGCCTCTTCACCAATAGTCGCATTTAAAACATAATCAGAATGCTCTGCCAGGTAGGAGCTTTTATTGCTTACCAAGGCTACCAGTTTAGAACCTCTTCGTTTCAATAACGGAACCAGCACCTTTATTTCAGGTGTATTGCCGCTCTTGGAAATGCAAATGACTATGTCATCCTTTTGAATCATGCCCAAATCTCCATGTATTGCATCGGCCGCATGCATAAACAGCGCAGGGGTGCCTGTAGAGTTCATTGTGGCAACAATTTTATTGGCAATAATGGCACTTTTGCCGATACCTGTTATCACCACGCGGCCTTTAGAAGCAAGAATCTCCCTTACGCATGCTTCGAAATCGTTGTCGATAAATTGTATCAGATTTTCAACTGCTTTCGCCTCATTTAATAAAACATTTTTGGCGATTTGTTGGATATTTTTCTGTATATTCAATTTATTATCTTGTTTAATCTCGTCTATAGATAGCACAAAGATAAGTAATTCAAAATTTTATTAGTTAGTATCATGATCGTGGCAGAAGAGAAAGATGAATTAAAACTGAAACTCAAGGAAATATTTGGTTACACCACCTTTCGTGGAAACCAGGAAACCGTCATTAGAAATATTTTAAGCGGAAAAAATACTTTTGTAATAATGCCCACCGGAGCAGGCAAATCACTTTGCTACCAACTCCCGGCAATGATTGAAGATGGTTTGGCCATCGTAATATCTCCCCTGATAGCGTTGATGAAAAATCAGGTAGATCAATTGAATGCATATGGTATTAATGCACGATTCCTGAATTCTACCTTAAGCAAAGGTGAAATCACCCGTTTAAAGAAAGAATGTATTACCGGAGCTGTGAAGTTATTATATGTAGCACCAGAGTCGTTAAATAAAGAAGAGAATATTGAATTTCTTCAAAAAGTGAAAGTCTCATTTGTTGCCATTGATGAGGCGCACTGTATCTCAGAATGGGGCCATGATTTCAGGCCCGAATACAGAAAGATAAAAACAATGATTGCGCAACTTGGTGAAATGAAAGTGATTGCACTTACTGCCACCGCCACACCAAAAGTGCAATTAGATATTCAGAAGAATTTGCAGATGGAAGAAGCAGATGTGTTCATCTCTTCTTTTAATCGTAAAAATCTTTATTATGAAGTGCGCCCCAAAAAGGAAACCAAAAAACAACTCGTCAAATTTTTGAAAGAACATAAGGGCAAATCAGGAATTGTGTATTGCCTCAGTCGGAAGAAAGTTGAAGAGATTGCTCAACTGATTAATGTAAATGGTTTTAAAGCGGCACCTTATCACGCTGGCCTCGACCCTGACGTGAGAATGAAAAACCAGGATGACTTTCTGAATGAAGAAGTGGACATCATTGTGGCTACCATTGCATTTGGTATGGGTATAGATAAACCCGATGTGCGCTTTGTGGTACACTATGATGTGCCTAAATCACTGGAAGGATACTACCAGGAAACGGGTCGCTCGGGGCGCGATGGACTAGAAGGCCACTGTCTGATGTTTTATAGTCATAACGATTTAAATAAACTCGAAAAGTTTAATAAAGATAAAGCCGTGCAGGAGCGCGAAAATGCGCGCGTACTCTTACAAGAAATGGAATTCTATGCCGAATCACCCGTGTGCAGACGCAAACAACTGCTACACTATTTTGGCGAAGAATATAAAGAGAAGAATTGCGGCATGTGCGATAACTGCGTGAATCCACGCGAACGTTTTGATGGGACTGAATTTGTAAGAATTGCGCTGGAAGCAGTGAAGCAAACCAATGAGCGGTTTACGTTAAACCACCTTGTGAATGTAATTCGCGGTGTAGAAGATGAGTATGTAAAAAGCTATGCACACTTCGATCTGGCTATCTATGGAAAAGGTGACAAGGAAGATGCAGACTTTTGGAAATCAGTCATACGCCAAACGTTGATTTATCAATACCTCGAAAAAGATATTGACAATATCGGAGTATTAAAACTCTCAAAGAAAGGGCTTGATTTTCTGAAGAAACCTCATGCGATAGAGCTTGCGCGCGACCATGATTTTACTACCGCAATTGACGAAGAAGAATCATCCGAACGCACGCCTATAAATTCCAAGTCATACGATGAGAAGCTCTTCGAAATGCTGAAAGCACTTCGTAAGAAAATGGCGAAGGAAAAAGATCTGCCACCGTATGTTATTTTTCAGGATCCTTCCCTGGAAGAAATGGCCACCACCTATCCTACTACCAAAGAAGAACTTGCTTCAGTAAACGGTGTGGGAATGGGCAAAGTAAATAAGTTCGGAAAAGAATTTCTGGACCTTATCCAAACCTATGTTGATGAAAATGACATAGAAACCGCGGCTGATGTAGTTGTTAAATCATCGGTGAATAAATCAAAGATTAAGATTTTCATAATCCAGCAAATAGATCGCAAGGTAGAGTTAGATGAAATTGCTGAATCAAAGAATATCACCTTCGATGAACTTCTTACGGAAATTGAAAACATCTGTTACTCAGGCACCAAACTAAACCTTGATTATTACATTGATGAGGTGTTGGATGAAGATAAACAACAGCAAATCTTTGATTATTTCCTCGAATCAGAAACCGATAGTTTAGAAGAAGCTGTGAGCGCATTGAAAGATGAAGACCCTGATTTTAATGAAGATAACCTTCGCCTGATGCGCGTGAAATTTTTAAGCGAATATGCCAATTGACATAGCCTCGCAAAGAATTAAATTATAACAATGCAAATAGCCATCTACCAGGTGGCTATTTTGCTTTAATATCTGAAGAGATTCAATGCAAACTTTCCGCTCTAATAGTATCTTTAGGCTCTTTTATAGATCATTATGAATATATTAATAATAGGCAGTGGAGGTCGCGAACATGCTTTTGCGTGGAAACTTCGTGAGAGCCCTCTTTGCACAAATTTATTTGTAGCTCCGGGTAATGCAGGCACCGCACTGCTAGCTGAAAATGTGAATATCGCAGTAGACGATTTTGATAAATTAGGTTCTCTGTGCCTGGAAAAAAAAATTGAATTAATTATAGTAGGCCCCGAAGTTCCATTAGTTGCAGGTGTGCGTGACTATTTTGAATCACACACTTCATTGAAACATATTTTTATAGTAGGCCCGGGTAAAGAAGGCGCCCAACTGGAAGGAAGCAAAGATTTCTCAAAACAATTTATGTTGCGCAATGGTGTGCCCACAGCCAATGCAAGAACATTTCAAGCACATGAACTCCATGAATCCTTGAAATATCTCGATACCTGTCATCCGCCTATCGTGTTGAAAGCCGATGGACTCGCGGCAGGTAAAGGTGTGATTATAAGCACCACTATCGATGAGGCTAAGCGTGAGATTACCGAAATGCTTGAACAAAAAAAATTCGGCAATGCCAGTTCCAAAGTTTTGATTGAAGAATTTTTAGATGGCATTGAACTTTCCGTATTTGTGTTGACGGATGGTGAACATTACGTGGTGCTTCCGGAAGCAAAAGACTATAAGCGAATTGGCGAAAATGATACTGGTCTGAATACAGGAGGCATGGGTGCAGTATCACCCGTGGTTTTTGCCAACCATACTTTTTTAAAGAAAGTTGAAGATAAAGTAATAAAGCCGACCATCGCGGGTTTAAAAAAGGAAGGCATTCAATACAAGGGGTTCATTTTCATAGGACTGATGAATGTAAAAGGCGAGCCCTATGTGATAGAATACAACGCTCGAATGGGCGACCCGGAAACAGAAGTTGTACTTCCCCGAATCCAAAGCGATCTGGCTGAGCTATTGCTCGCTGCTGCAAAGGGTGAATTGAAGAATAAACAAATTACCATAAGTCCTGAATATGCAGTTACTGTGGTATTGGCGTCCGGTGGCTATCCAGAGTCATTTAAGAAAGGTAATGTCATTTCAGGGCTAACCTCAAACAGAAAAAGTACCGTATTTCATGCCGGCACCAGGAAAGAATCTGAAGCAATAGTAACCAATGGGGGTCGGGTGCTCACTGTTACCGGCAAAGGTAAAAATCTGACAGAAGCTATAACCAATGCGTATGAGCTGGTTTCACCCATTCAGTGGGATGGAATCTATTATCGCAAAGACATTGGTCAGGACCTTTTGCGACTGGAGGCAAATGCATAAGAACATACCACCAGTTTGCCAAACCAAACAATACCTTATAACTTTAGTCTTTTAATCTAAAAACACCAAGGGATGGGCTGTGCATGCGGAACCAAAATAGACGGCAAGGTTGCTGGTTGTAATAACAATGGCGCCTGCAGTACAGGCGGTTGCAATAAAATGAATGTGTTCGACTGGCTATCAAATATGGATATGCCCGTTAAAGACAGATTTGCAGTTGTTGAAGTGAGATTTAAAAACGGCAGAAAAGATTTTTTTCGCAATACTGATGCAATTTCGCTTACTACGGGCGATCCGGTAATTGTAGAAGCTGCTACCGGACATCATTTGGGTTATGTTTCATTGCAAGGCGAATTGGTAAGACTTCAAATGCAAAAAAAGAAGGTTGCCAATGATGACGAAATCAAGAAAGTATATCGAATCGCCAGTCAGAAAGACATTGAAAAATTTGAAGACATAAAAAAGCGTGACTTGCCTGCACTTTTCCGGGCAAGGGAAATTATCAGGCAGTTAAACCTGTCAATGAAATTATCAGACGTAGAGTTTCAGGCAGACAACACCAAGGCTACTTTTTTCTATTCCGCAGAAGACCGTGTGGATTTTCGTGAGCTAATCAAGTTGCTTGCCAACGAATTCAAAGTAAGAGTTGAAATGAGACAAATAAGTCTGAGGCAAGAAGCCGGAAGACTTGGAGGAATTGGCGTGTGCGGTCGGGAGCTTTGTTGCTCTACCTGGCTTAGCGACTTTAAAAACGTAGCCACCAGCGCAGCTCGGTATCAGAATCTGTCACTTAATCCAAGCAAATTGTCTGGTCAGTGTGGTCGATTAAAATGCTGCCTCAATTATGAGTTGGAAACCTACATGGAGGCACTCAAGGATATTCCAGAAATAGAATCTCCATTGATCACCGAACAAGGTGAAGCCCGACTGCAAAAAACTGATATTTTCAGAAAAATCATGTGGTTCGGATATAAAGAGGATAACAATTGGTATCCACTAAAAATATCACGTGTAAATGAAATTCTGGAAATGAATAAAGCGGGTAAAAAACCTGCCAGCCTCGAAATCGATGTAGAAGAAGTAAAAGAATCTGCAACAAAACTAAACCGTGATCTTGAAAGCCTGGATAAAAAATTTCAAGACAAAAATAAAAACCGAAAAAAGAAAAAGAACCGAAACCGCAACTCCAATCTTCCACAAAACCAACAAGGCAAAAGACCACAGCCACGTCAAAATCCGAACGGTCCTAAAAAACAATGAAGAAACTTTTAATTTTTATTTTGTTCGGTGCGCTTCTTTCCTGCGAATCGAATAGAATATTTGAAGAAAATAATGAGCTGGATGGCCGACAATGGCTTGCAGATGTACCCGAAGTTTTTCCTTTTGAAGTAACCGATAATTCACAATCGTACAATATCTATTTTAACATACGCAATTCACTGGATTATCCCTTCTCAAGATTTTTTGTTGAATATATCCTCACCGATTCAGCGGGCACTGAATTAAAAAAGAATCTTACCTCACAATACCTCTTTGAACAAAAAACAGGTAAACCATTTGGTAACAGTGCTATTGGCGATGTGTTCGATCATCAATTTAAAATAATTGAGAAATATAAATTTCCGTATAAAGGAAATTATCAACTCAGCTTAAAGCAATTGAATCGGGCTGACACATTAAAAGGTGTGATATCAGTAGGTGTAAGAGTTGAAACCGCATTACCAGAATAAAAAAATGGGGCTGCTGCCCCATTTTTTTTTGAAGAACCACTTTATCAGTTGGCTTACCAGATAAAAAGTTTCCTCATGTTACAAACAGAAAACAAAATCTAAACTCAAATAACCAAGAAATAACCATGTCAAATGTACAGTCAGTTTACAAAGTTTAATCTTTAAAGGCATTAGAATAAAATTAGAATGATTTTGCCGTTTTTAGTTTTACAATTACCATAGTGCCCTGCCCTGGGGTAGAATTGATTTCGATTTTCCCTTTGTGTATTGAAATTATACGGTTACATAGTGAAAGGCCAATCCCATAACCGCGCACCTTTGAAGTAGCATCCGTTCTAAAGAAAGGTTCAAACACATGATCAATATCCTTATTATCAATACCCGGCCCTCGGTCTTGCACTCTTACAATCAAAAACTCATCAGTAACTGACAGTGTCACTTGGGCCAGCATATCTGTTGAGAACTTGCATGCATTTTCAATGATGTTCTGAAATGCGGTTTTCAATAAATACAGGTTACCCTCAACATAAAGTTTGTTCTCATCATCTGGCATGTCTCTTATTTCAATTTCAACCTGGTAAGCTGGGTCAATACTTTTTACTGAATCACGGGCATCCCATAAAATTTCATCAAGTCGCACGCGTGACATAGAGAATGAATCCGTATCGCGGGTAAGGCGCGCTAATTCAAGTAAACTATTGGAAAGTAAATTAAGGCTTTTAATGTCTTCCAACACAGATTCAATTGTTTCACGATATTCTTCTTTTGATCGCTCTTTCAATAATGTTACCTCTAACTGAGAAGTAATGTTGGTTAGCGGATTCTTTAATTCATGCGACACATTTGAAACAAACATCTTCTGAAGATTAAATGCATTGGCAATCCGATCGAGCAGCTTATTGAAAATAAATATCAATTTACCCATCTCATCCTGATGCTTGCCTTCCTTCAATCGTTGATCGAGGTTTTTGGGTGATAAGCTTTCCACATCATCCATAATTCTCTGCAAAGGTTTTAAAGCCCTGCCAGAGTATACCCAACCTGCTGCCAGCACCACGCCAGATAAAATAAAAAATGCTACAGATAGAATTGTTTTCAAATAAGTTAATCTGCGCATGCCGTGAATATCAATCGCGGCTACAATGGACGCATAATTATTATCTCCATCTTTAAAAAGAATTCCATTCAGATGAAATCCATTAAGCTCGAATTGATATTCATTCCTTTTCCGAATCTCACTTAAAATTTCAGGTGTGATTGGTAATGTGACGGTATCTCCGCTGAAATATATCTCCTTATCTTCCTGATTATAGACATGCACTGCTTCACGATAAAAATTATCCCTCTTGGCACGATCAATAACCTGTAACAATGCAGAATCTACCTGGTCAACTTTTATTAATAAGATAGCAGATGTAATTGCCTTTTCACGCAATCTTCTGTAAAAATCACGCTGAGAAAAGTCTTCCGTAAGTACGTAAATAACAAAAAATGTAACCAGTACAATCGAGCTTACCAGCACCGAAAACTGTAACGTAAGTTTTGTCCGTATTTGCACCTGATTATTCTTCTTTTAAAATATAACCCATACCAAATTGCGTATGAATTAACTTCTTCTCGAAGTCCCGGTCAATCTTCTTTCGCAAATAATTTACATATACCTCTACCATGTTCGTACCGGTGTCAAAGTCAACATTCCATACGTTTTTAGATAATTCGGCACGAGGAATAACACGATTTTTATTGCGCAGAAAATACTCGAGTAATGAAAATTCTTTTGATGTTAGCTCAATTTTTTTTCCTTCCCGAAAGACAACTTTTTTATTTAAATCAAGTAATAAATCAGCAATACGAAGTTGATGATCATTTGCTGGAAATTTAGGTTGACGTTTGGTGAGTGACCTGATTCTGGCCAACAACTCTTTAAATTCAAAAGGCTTTGCGAGGTAATCATCTGCACCACTATCTAGTCCTTCCACCACATCATCTGTTTCACCGAGTGCCGTGAGCATCAGTATTGGCGTATCTATTTGCCCTGCTCTCAATTGCTTGCATAATTCCCTGCCATTAATACCAGGCATTATTACATCGGTGATTACCAGATTGTAATGATTAGCAAACGCCAATTTTTTTCCTTCCAGACCATCTTCAGCAGTATCGATTTCGTAGCCATTCTCTTCCAGTCCCTTTTTTATATACTGAACTGTCTTCTTTTCATCTTCTACCAACAAAATTTTCATATCGATAAAGTTAGCAAGACGGTATGTGTGATTACGTTAGAAATACATTAAAACAATATAACATGAATATAAAAAGAAAAGGCTGACATAATCAGCCTTTTCTTTAATGTATTTAGTAAATAGGATTAAGCAGCTGCCGTATTTACGGCACGCTTGGACTTAATATCTTCAGCCTTATTATCTAAATCCAACACGACAGGTGCAGCAACAAAGATAGAAGAGAATGTACCTACACCAATACCAATCACAAGTGCGAATGAGAACCCGCGAAGTGCTTCACCTCCAAATAACAACAAGACAACTACCACAATTAAAGTAGTACCAGAAGTGATCAATGTACGGCTCAATGTGCTGTTGATCGCATCGTTAAATATTTTAGCCTTGTCATGAGATGCTCCAAAGCCAAGATATTCACGAATACGGTCGAAGATAATCACTGTATCATTAATGGAATAACCAATAATAGTAAGTACGGCTGCCACAAACACCTGATCCACTTCAAAGGATACGCCAAATACACGAGCGATTGCAAATGCCGAGAAAACAAATAAAGTATCATGTACTGTAGCAACAATTGCGCCTGCACTATACGTCCAACGCTTGAATCGTATAAGGATATAAATGAATATCAAAATCAATGAAGCAATACTTGCCTCAAAGGCAGAGCCCTTAATATCATCTGCGATGGTTGCCCCTACCTTTGATGATGAAGAAATGATAAAATGCTGATCATCTAACTGACCTTCACTTTCAGCATACTCAAGTCCTTTGAATTTTTTCACGCCTTCAATCAAGGCAGCCTTTACTTTTACATCTGCTTCCTCCGATTCATCATCTACAAGGTAGGATGTAGTTACCTTCATCACATTATCGCTACCATAGTTTTTCACTTCTATACCTTTGTTTTCAAAACTTTCTGAAAGTGCCACTTTCATGTCGGTGGCAACAACAGGTTGGGTAAATGAAACAACATATGAGCGACCACCTTTGAAGTCAACACCCAGGTTAAGACCTTGTACTGCTATCAAAATAAAGCCGATTAAAATTATAGCTACTGATCCTAAATATGCCTTCTTTCTAAAGCCAATAAAATCAAATGGCTTTCTTTCCTTTACTATTTTGGCAAGAGCGGTATCAAAAGATACATTCGCTTCATCGCCCTTGCGGGTCATCCATTCTACAATCACTCGTGAAATATAGACCGCAGAGAAAAACGATGTAGCAATACCAATCATCAATACAATCGCAAAACCCTTCAACGGACCTTGACCTAGAATAAACAAGGCAGCAGCCGTAATCATGGTTGTAAGGTTGGAGTCAAAGATTGTTGTAAAGGCTCTTTCGTAGCCCTTATTAATTGCCTCTTTTAACTTTCGACCCATGCGCATTTCTTCTTTGATGCGCTCGTAAATCAATACGTTGGCATCTACCGCCATACCCATGGTAAGCACGATACCGGCAATACCGGGTAAAGTAAGTGCTGCGTTTAATTGCGCTAGGATTCCCAGGATAAAGAAGATATTAAACAACAATGCAATGTTGGCCACCCATCCACCTTTAGAATAATAGGCAATCATAAACAATACAACGATGGCCAGACCACTCGCCATTGAAATAAGACCCTGGCTTTGTGCCACTTTTCCAAGGTTAGGTCCTACTATGGCTTCTTCCACAATGCGCGTAGGCGCAGGAAGCGATCCTGCTTTTAACACATTGGCTAAATCTTTTGCCTCATCATTGTCGAAAGAGCCTGTAATTTGTGAATTACCATTTGGGATTTCGCCCTGCACGGTAGGTGCTGTATAAACAAAGTTATCTAACACAATAGCGATGCGACCTTGCGGTTGCTTGGCAGCGGCTGCCGCTGTAATTTTTGCCCACGCTCTGGAACCAGATGCATTCATTGTCATACTTACCGCAGGGCGAGCAAACTGGTCAAAATCCAAACGTGCATCATTAATTACTTCACCGGTTAACAATGGCTTACCATTTCGGCCCACATTGATGAAATTCAATTGTATATCTTCTACACCAGGAGTTACTTCAGGATTTGGCTTCACATCCCAAAAGAATCCAATGGTGCGTGGAAACAATGCACGCACATCCGCACGTTTTAAAATGCGATTCACTTCTGCGGTATCCTTTACCTGGTATAAGAAAGGTATTCCCTGGTTGCTTAAAGAAAATAGCGGTGAGGATGTTGCATTGCGCAATGAATCGAGTGCATTTCCTCCCTCTGCATTAAGTTTTGCCAACTCCTTCTCCAATTCCGACTTTGCAGAATCTGCAGGTGTAAGCGCTTTTGTTGCTGGCTCTGCTGTTGTAGTGGTTTGAGCAAGTGCCTTCTTTGCATTCTGCTCTTTCACCAGCATATCGTTCACTGCCGCAAATGATTGTTGCAATTGCGGATCAAATGTTTCCACTACTTCCCAGAATTCTAAACGAGCCACACCCTGTAATAATTTTCTTACACGCTGTGGATTGTCAGCACCAGGAATTTCAATCTGTATGCGACCGCTTTCCTGCAAGCGTTGAATATTCGGTTGTGAAGTACCAAACTGATCGATACGGGTTTTTAAGATAGTGAATGAGCGATCAATGGCGCCATCGATTTCCTTATTCAAAAACTCCATGACTGCCTCATCACTGTCGGTAAGCTTCACACGATCTTTGTTCGCAGCTGAAGTAAATAAAGATGCCATCGAACGATCAGGGTTTGCTTCCTTAAATGCCTTGAAGAACAACGCGCTGAAAGTTTCCGTACTGTTCTTTTGTGCTTCTCTCGCTTTTTGAAGTGCATCCAGAAAAGCAGGATCTTCATTATTACCACTCAATCCTTTTATAATGTCGATAGGAGAAATTTCCAACACTACGTGCATACCTCCCTGCAAGTCAAGACCAAGGCTCAACTCATTTTCCTTTACTTCTTTGTAAGTGTACTCGGCACCAAACAAGTTGTACACAGGCTGATTCCAGAGGGAATCAAGATACATCTGCTTTTTAGCAAGATTGATAGAACCACTCTTCTGGTCAGTTGCATATTCGGTTGCATCCTGCTGCACCTGGCGCGACACAAATGTGAACGACAGGTAATACAAGCAGAGCAACGTAATGATAATTGCCAGACTGACAACGAAACCTTTATTACGCATAACTATTTAGAATTTATTATTGATTTAAAAATTGATTACAAGGTAGAATCAGTCAAACAGGGTGACTGAAAAGATAAAATTTGTGAAAAGAGAAATCAGGGCGCGTTAGGAGCGATAATTGAATTAAACAGGACGCGAAAAAAACTGGTTAGAATTTTTTCTGCATGGGGAATGAATTTCCTGCCTTCCTCTTTCTTTGAGATTGTTTCAATCAAGGTATCGGGCACCTGCTCATCTATCTGCACGGCAGTGCCTTGAGTAAGTGCCGCATTCGGAACCTGTAAAGTGGTTTTTTGATCTGATTTTTCATCAGACTTTTCTGATGTTGCCTTTTGCACCGTTACCTGATTCACCGAAGCTGAATGAGAAAGGATGATAATAACA
>JALOMN010000109.1 GCA_025455445.1 Cyclobacteriaceae bacterium | reverse complement strand
AGTAATCAGAAAGGAATTTGGTGAATCCTTCACGCATGTGCCTACGATCATGCCATTCGCTACTTCATATTTTGCTTTACCATTCACTTGCTTCCAACCTGATAAATCTTTTCCATTAAACAGATTTATCCATTTTTCTTTCTGAAGTTCAATGTGTGCATGCGCAATCTGAACTACAAAAAATAGAACCACTAACCCTACTAATTTTTTCATATGCCAGTATCTAATCATTACAATTTCATCTCCCAGCCTTTTTCATATGTGCGACTCCATAACTTCATAGCATCGGCATCATTTTCAATTTTACCATTGGCAGGATCACATTTAAGTGTTCTGCCGGTTCGATACGAAATATTACCAAGTTGTGGCAAGAGTGTTGACTTGTGTCCTTCGGTTATAGGCGCGGTGAGCTTATCCGTACCGCGTATTGCATTGATAAAATTCACGAGATGCAAACTGTCGAGTTTTTCACCCATGCCCATGGTGTTGGTGGCATCGGCCTGTTGAATGTTTGTCTTCACTTCCTGCTTCAACTTATTGCCTAACTCATAGATTTTATAATCATCACCACCGGGTATTACCATCGTGCCTTTTTCACCATAGAAAATAACACCACGACCGCTACGCATCTCGTCATAGTCGTTGCAGCTTCTTCCTTCCCAAAGCATGGCTGTGTTATTGGGAAATTCAAAGGTGATTGTCTGTGTGTCGGGGGTTTCCCAATCATCTTTAAAGGCAAACCGACCACCCGCTGAAACTACTTTCGTAGGATACTCAACACCTAAGCCCCAGCGCATCACATCAATTTCATGTGTTCCATTGTTTAACGCTTCGCCTGTGCCCCAGTTCCAGAACCAATGCCAGTTATAGTGAATCAGATTATCTTTATAAGGCATGCGCGGTGCGGGACCTTGCCATAATTCATAATCAAGATGCGAAGGCACAGGCACAGTTTTACCAACACCAATTTCCCTGCGTGCATTTGAATACCAACCTTTCGCAAAATATACTCTTCCAATCACACCTTCTTTTAATGCCTGCATTGCTTCAACCACCCGGGGAAAAGACCTGCGTTGATTTCCCATTTGCACCAACTTGTTATATTTCGCAGCAGCAGCTACCAGAATTTCACCTTCGGCAGGATTATGAGAACACGGTTTTTCTACATACACATGCTTGCCCGCTTTCAACGCCATAAGGGTGGCTGGCGCATGCCAATGATCAGGAGCCGCAATGGCGATCGCATCCAGATCTTTTTCTTCAAGTAGTTTGCGAACATCCTTAAATCCTTTCGGTTTTTTTCCGGTGAGCTTTTCCATCTCAGTAATGGTGCGGCTAAGTACATTTTCATCTACATCACAGATATACCCAACTTCTACGCCCGGTAATTGAGCAAACATTTTAGCAAGGTAAAAACCACGACTATTTGTGCCCACCACGCCTAATACCACCTTTTCATTTTGCGATCCACTGAAGCTGAATAGCGGTGATAACAACAAACCCGTGCCGGTGAGTGCTGCCTGTTTTAAAAAATCTCTGCGTTGATACATGATAATTTTTATTTTGGATTTAATATGCTCAAAATTTTCCAAAAATCACATGAACAAATTAGTGAGCGGCATTTTAGTTCCGTCACGCAAAACAACAATCCATTGAACAAATGGGTGATTCGTGCTAATTAGTTTTCACAAATTTGCCGGTGGCACTAACCTGGCCGGATATTTCAACATGATAAAAATAAAATCCATTGGGAAGCTGCGAAACATCTAAAGTAGCCTGGTACTCTCCTGCTAGCTCTCTGTTCTCCTGTTGATTCATTAATCTTCTACCAAACATATCCGTAATTTCAATTGCGACCACACCCGGTGACTTAATCGAATACCATACGTGCATTTCGCTGCTTGCCGGATTTGGGTATACCTGAATGATACCATCATTCGAAAACTGATCTTTCACTGAAGTGACAGGCTTAGGCATCTGTATATCCATCCATTGCAAACGTTGCGTGACCCAACCCTTCAACCAACTAATTTCAGAATCAAAAGTAGGTCCCACAAAATAATTAGGCCATACATAGCGATTCAATACGGGCCATCGTTGAAAGTTGCGCTGTTGAGCTTCTACATTCAATACTGATGCTACCGAATCAATGTATGTAAGAATGCGAGAAGTTTGCAATTCATTCTCTCTCAATTCAGCCCAACGCAACCCTAGCTTATTACGATAGGCAGCATCCTGATAGAGCCGATCCCACCAGAAAGGAATTAACCAAAAGTCCTGACTGCATAAGTTATTGAAATTAGTGACCCATCCTTCTGGGTCACCCTTGGTGCAATAGTCTGCATTACCGAAGCCGAGATTATAATCCCATATCGGTCCCATGTGTAATTTACCACCATTCGAGTTTTTGTCTTTATGCAAATAGGTACTGAGGCGATAACCGTCCACATTTTTACTTACTTCATTGATAATGAAATAATCGATGAATGAATCTACGTCAATGTATTTTGAGTATCCATTAAACGGATCATTATAAGTAGAACTATTTAACACTGATTCAAATGTGAACATGAACTGTTGGATATATTGCCTTTGTGGCGCAGATATGTTGTCAGCTTTTGGATAATCATACTGATAATAAATTCGCTGACTACTGGAACGATTGGGCGGTAAGAAATCAGAAAACCAACCACCATTTCCGCTTCCGGTCTCTTTATCAATTTTAATAATGTAACCCCCGGTTAAATCATCGCCTGAAATTTCTTGCGGATCAAGTCTGGCAATATCCACACGATTTTTGTCACGCTTAACTTTTTCTATTAACACATACACACCCATGTATTGTCCATTTAAAACAACCTCGCAAAATTTAGTTCGTGGGGCATAACGTCCTAAATCACGTCCTAATTTATACGCAAGCACATCGCGCATTAAACTCTTATCATTATACGGTGCAAATAACACCCAGTCTTCTTCGGCAGGCATACCAAGCAATGAGGCAGCAATGCCGTTGCCCAATGCATCTCTCAACTCAACACCATATTGTTTCTTAGGAAAGGATTGAGAAGATGAACCCCGGATTTCGATTCCGATTTTTCCGTTATAGTTATTATAGGGATCGGTTAAATTATTGCGCTGGCCTGGCCCATTAAATATTATACCCATGTCAGCGATAATCTTAGGCTCGTCTGATATGGCTTGCCCGCCAGTATTGATTACAATTATCGGAAGATTGGAAGAACTAAATACCTGCGCATTTGCATTGAAAATAGTGAGCAGTACAACGAGGTAACTCAACAGAACTTTTCTTCGCCTCAGTATCCTTTCCATCATACAAAGATGCCAAAAAGTTGGCACTTGTACCAACTAAAAACAGGAACTCTCTTCTACGCGATATACCCAAATAGTTACGAACCACGCTGAATAAAAGATCGCGCAATTCCTAAAGGACGCATGATGTATCTCTTTTTATTTACGTGACCAAGCTGCCTGGTGAGAATATCATCTAATGTTTTAATGGTCTTAACAATATATTTTCCTTTGTTCAGCATCACACATTCTGCACGAACACCCATGGCAGCATCGGTAATTTCAGAACGCGTAGCATAACCTGTTTTATTGAGCGTTTCCAACACTTGCGTAGCCCAGATTACGGGCACGTGCGCTGCTTCGCATATCCATAATATTTCTTCCTGTATCTCACTCAATCGTTCAAATCCAATTTCTACTGCCAAATCACCACGCGCTATCATCACTCCGAGTGCTTCATCTTTCATACCATTCATTAATAATGCAGGCAAGTTCTGCACAGCCGATAGCCTTTCTATTTTCAGAATAATGGAAGGCTTATGTTGACTTGCATATTTAGCAATCTCTGCACGAAGCATTTCCACATCGCCAGGACTATTAACAAATGAGTAACCAACCAAATCGGCATGCTGGCATATAAAAGGAATATTGCGCTTATCTTCTTCCGTGAGCGGTTCTATTGCCAAATCTGAATCTGGTAAATTCATTCCCTTCTCAGGTTTTAAATAAGGCTTCTTGGTTGATATGCGCACTATTTTTACGTAAACAAGTTCGGATTCAACGCGTGTTACCTTGGCTTCAAATTTTCCATCATCGAAAAATATATGCTCACCCACATTCACCATACTTAACAGTTCACTGGGTTCAACAATTAACATATCCGCTCCTCTGCGTCTGCGCTTCTTTACATCACTCTCAGCATCTTTTAAGCGAGTTAGTATTAACTCCCTTCCTTCCCACACGGGCAACATCTGACATTCATTTTTTCTTTTGGCTGAGATCGCTTTAATCCGAATCTTGGGTCCACCGAGATCCATATACACCTTACAATTACGTCCTGTTTTGGCAATTGCCTTTTTTAAAACTGAAATCATATTAAGCCACACTTCCGGATTATCATGTGCACAGTTAATCCGGGCAACCGACATGCCCTCATTAAGCATTTCTTCCACAAGCATGCGGTCTTGCATTAACTCAGCTGAAAAGGTAACCATGATGTGCGGTCTCTCCTGAATGGGATTTACGCCTAATAACTGCTCTGCGTGTATCATCCTCAACTTAGAGGCTACTTCAAAATTACATGATGCATTATTTGTTTTTATGGAATTAGGATTAAGCCAATTTAACACATTCGATAATTGAAACTGAGTATGACTTTCAGAATTTGTCAATGACGATAATCCAACATGATGCAGATATTCCTGCGCTTCGCGGATTTCATTGCTACGCAGCACCAGGTAGTCTATCAGGTTGGCACCACTTAATTTAAAATTATCATGCAATTCACTTAGTTGCGATGCAAATTCTCTTTGAGCTTCCTGCATTTCCTTTACAATGTCAGTTAACTGGTGCGATACCTTTTCCTGGGTGAGCTCTTGTAAGGAAGTTTTTCGTGTGATAGTCATAACACGCTATCTGATTTATATAACCCAAAAATTGAGATAATTCAGGCTATATAAAATGATATAAATCATAGAAGCGAAAGAAATTTAAACAGGCAAATGCCGTAAATTGTAGTTAAAAATAAAGATTAAATTCAGCCGGAATTACATGAAGTTTTCAGACGAATTACAGACTTAAGTATTCCAGTAGTTGAAATTGAATTTTGCTATGAAAAGTCTGGATAAATATGCCAACAGAAGGTTAACACGATTAGAAAAGCTACTGCGATCCTTTTCAAAGCAAAATGAATTTAAGTCGTTTCATGACATCCGGCTTGAAATTAAGAAGATCAAGATGTTGTTAAGCCTGATCCAGTTTAACAATAAGAATTTCAAAAGTCATACGCACTACATTCCGTTTCGCACGATTTTCAGATTGGCCGGTAAACTTCGCGAAGCAGGATTGCATGCGGATTTATTAGCCCGATATACTCACATCCACACACCCTTTTATCGTTCACCCGGAAGAGAATTTGGCAAGTTCAAAAAGAGCATTCCAGATTTCTTAAAATCGATTAAAAAGAATAAGAAAGAAATCATCAATGAAATCAGCGAGGTAAAGATCTGGATTTATCAGACTTACCTGCAGAGAAAAAAAGCCGCCTTGAACAAACGAATCAAGAAAGGATACACAGAAGAGGAATTACACAAGATTCGTAAGCAGATCAAAGAACTGATCTACCTGATGAATATCAGCAAGCAAGAAATTTCAGAACCTTCTTTGGTAGAAATTGCAGAAAAGATTGGTAACTGGCACGATAAAAAATCTCTCCTACCCTTGTTGAATACTAAATCAGCGGATGATCTGAAAACAATTCAGATTTTAAAAACTGAAATTAAAAAAGATGTGAATGCAATCCGGCCGATACTTAAACAATATATAAAGACTTCTCAGGTACGCCATTTAAAAAGGCACCCTCCTATCAGACAAAAAAATACATCACAAACAAAAGACATTTAATTACTCGTATTTCAGCGTCTCGGCAGGGTGTGTCCAGGCAGTTTTTATTGCTTGATAACTAATTGTAATCAACGCGATGAGCAAGGAAAGCACCCCCGCCAATGCAAAAATCTGCCAGCCAATATCCACGCGATATTCAAATGACTTAAGCCATTG
>JALOMN010000108.1 GCA_025455445.1 Cyclobacteriaceae bacterium | reverse complement strand
CTAAAGCAGGGTGTAGGTATTTGTGATGTATGATATTGTTAAAGGTGGCCTAATCAGCCCGAACGAGATCTACTGGCCGCTTATGTTTCCACTTCTTGTGAGTCCATAAGTAATACTCAGGCTGAGCAATGATGTCCTGTTCTAAAAGAGCATTGATTTTTTTTGTAATCTCTCCGTAGCCAGTACTACGAGGATCTTCAATGGCATCCGAGAACTCATAGGTATAGTACCCTCGCTTTACTTTATTTATATGCATGAAAAGAACGGGGGTATTGAGGCGCTTCGCATACTTCTCGACACCAAAAGTCATGGGTGTGTCCTGATTAAGAAATGAACCCCAATAGCATCCCTCTGTCTTACCGGGTGATTGATCGAATGCAAATGTAACCGCACTAAGATCCTCTGCTTTTTGAAAAGCCCGCATCGCTATCTTGGTAGACGTAAGAATCAAACCAAACCTACTGCGAGAGGCTTTTACCTTCTTATCAAAGAATTTATTCTTTAATTGTCTGTAGATAACTACCGCCTGATGTTTTATTTCAATATTAAGTGCCAGCGCCAACAACTCCCAATTATTATAATGGCTGGTGGCAATTATCACATTTTGTCCTTTTTCATAAAATCGATTGATATACTCAAGGTTCAGGGGTTTCGCCCGCTGTTTGACTTCTGCTTCAGACATAGTAAATGCTTTTAACCCTTCTAATAGCAAGTCGCAAAAATGACGATAGAAATCACTAACTATTTGTTGTTGCTCCTGTGGTGATTTATTTGGAAACGAGTTGGCAATATTTTTAACAACTACTTTTTTTCGATACCCGAATACCCGGTAAATTAAAAAATACAACCCATCAGACACCAGATACAAAACCGGATACGGTAAGTATGAAATGGGTATAATAATTCCATAATAAAAAATGGCATTAAACAGTCGCATGGGGGAAGACTACTCGTAAAGGTGAGAAAATAAATCCAATGCGATATATTTATTCTTGCTGCATCAGTTCAACAGGTCGTTTGTGTTTCCAGCGCTTGTGGCTCCAGAGCCAATATTGGGGTTCTGCGATTATATCCTGCTCGAGTAAATAGTTTATTCGTTTGGTGATGTAGCCGTATTCCGTTTGCAGAGGATTTTCAATTGCTTCCGTAAACTCAAAGTTATAATGCCCGCGTTTCAATTTATTGATTCGTCCGTATAACACAGGATAATTAAAATCCTTGGCATATTTCTCCACACCAAAATTCATGGCCGTATCCTGGTTTAGAAATTTTGACCAATAACATCTGGCAGGGTTGCCCGGTGATTGATCAAACCCAAAAATAAATGCGCGCAAGCCCTCGTTATTCTCAAACTCCTCTTTTGCCATGCGTGTCGGTATCATTTTTAATCCGTATTTACCTCGTGTGGCGCGCATCTTCTCATCAAAAAATTTATTATTCAGACGTTTGTAAAGAGCTACCGACTTGTGTTTTATTTCTGCATCTATAGCTACAGCCAATAACTCCCAGTTATTTTTATGGCCACCGGCAATAATTACACTGCGGCCCTGATCATAAAAGCGATCAATAAATTCAGGATTAACAAATTTGAATCGTTGCTTTACTTGCTTTTCTGATATGGTGAATACTTTTACACTTTCCACCACCAAATCACATAAGTGTTTATAAAATTCATTTACAATCCGGAGATGTTCTTCTTTAGATTTTTCCGGAAAGGAGTTAGCAACATTTTGAAGTACCACTTTTTTGCGATAACCAATTACTTTATAAAAGATCAGGAAGAGCCCATCTGATAAAAGATACAATACCGGAAACGGCAGGTATGAAATTGGCATTAATACCAGGTAAAAAAATAATTGAGTGAATATTCTCATGATTTCACGTAATTCTTCAAAGCGAAGCAATCAAATCTACATACAGATCAGTAAGCTTTGATTCAGCTTTACCAGCTACTGCAATAATTTCACTGATCACTGCAGGTTTTAAATTATCAGGGTCGCAATCATCGGTAAGCACTGAAATGGCACAACATGGCATGCCCATATGATTTGCTACCAGCACTTCAGGCACTGTGCTCATGCCCACCGCATCGGCACCAATGTTATGGAGGTAACGATACTCGGCACGCGTTTCAAGGTTAGGACCCATCACGGCTACATACACACCTTTGTTGAGTTTTATTTTTTTTGCTTTTGCAATTTTGATCAGCTGGTTATTTAACTTTTTGCTGTAGGGTTGGCTCATATCCGGAAAACGGGGGCCGAAGATTTCATAGTTTGGCCCGCGCAGTGGATTATCGGGTAAAAGATTAATGTGATCATCAATGAGCATCAACTCTCCTTTTGACCATTTCATATTCATGTTACCAGCCGCATTTGACACAAGCAGGTTTTTAACACCCAGCATCTTCATCACACGCACCGGCAAGGTAATTTGCTGCATGCTGTAACCTTCGTAGTAATGAAAGCGCCCCTGCATTGCCAGCACCTTTTTTCCTTTCACTTCGCCAAAAATCAATTTGCCTTTGTGAAACTCAACCGTGGAAATCGGGAAGTGAGGAATGGAGTTGTAATTGATGGTAAGCGGATTCTTTATTTTCTCTACAAATTTATTTCCCAGGCCGGTGCCAAGAATTACACCCACTTCAGGGGCAGTAACACCGTGTTTCCTCAGGTAATCAGTCGCTTCTCTTATTTGTTCAATCATAGTGCTTGGCCAGAATTTCCCTGGCGATATTTATTTCGATTATATATACAAATCTTCTTTTCGGGTGGTTGCTACCTCGTAAAAAAAGGTTGCCACTTTTTGAGTCACCGCCTTAAAATATTTTTCACCTTTTTCTGCACTCGCCTGTCGCGGATCGCCTACACCTGTATCGGCCGTTACCTGCATCCACTTGCGCTCAGCCCACGCCCAGCCTTCCTGCATGGCTTTAAATCGAAACTTTTTTGCTTTCCCATCACCCGCTTCTGACAATGGACGCACAAGGTTGGGGCGCAGATACATAATTACACTGGTTTCCATTTCACCGGCATGATCATCCTTATTCACAAAAAATTCTTTTTGATCTACACTTTTATACCAATCGCAAGAACACAAAAACATTTGCGGAAACTTCAATCCCAATTCGCGGATCATAGTTTTAAAATCATTGCCACCATGACTATTCAGAATAATAAGCTTATATATTCCTTGCCGATTGAGCACTTCAATGATATCACACAGTATTTTAAACTGTGTGGACGGATTCATATTCATGTCTAAGAGTACATCAAACTGACCCGTGTTCACACCAAACGGAATGGCTGGTAGCACGGTAACTTTGGCGCCTTGCTCCCAGGCTATGCGTGCTCCTTCGGCTGCAATTTCTTCGGCTTCAATAATATCGGTGCCATAAGGCAGATGATAATTGTGCGCTTCACACGCACCCCAGGGAAGAACAGCCGCATCAAACTTCGCGTCTTTTATTGTCTTCCAGTTGTTCTCAGCAAGTATATACGGTCGCATTGTTTTACTTTTTATATAATTCTTTCGCTGCTGTTTCATATTTCTCACCCGGCTTCCAATATGGCGCTTTCGCGGAATTGGCGATCAGATAATTTGAATATGCATATGCTCTGAAATAGCGAGTGAGATACTCCATATCCAGTGAGCCGAATTCATCAGCAGGCTGGTGATAATATTTCATTAGTTCCTGATCAAATGCTTTGATGCCCGGTGCAAAGTTAATGGCGGGCACACCTTTTCTGGCGAAGCTGATATTATCAGAACGTTCATATAGATTCTGTTCCGGCACCGGATCCAAAGTGGCTTTTAATCCAAAAGCTGTGCATGCACTTGCGAGAAATTGTTCCGCAGTAGTTTTTTCAAGGCCATTAACGGTAACAATTGTTTTGTCATTGTATCCGGCACCATCGCAATTAAAATTAAATACTGTTTTATTTAATGGAATCAATGGATACTCAGCATACCATTGACTACCCAACATTCCCTTCTCTTCTGCGGTAAGTGCAATAAATACTACCGATCGCTTCGGTGGAAATGCGGAAAGAAAGCGCGCGGTTTCCATCATCCCCACCGTGCCGATGGCATTATCACGTGCTCCATTGTAAATCGAATCCTGGCCTGCTTTATTTTTTCTAACACCTACATGATCATAATGTGCAGAAATCACCAGGTATTCATCTTTTAGTTTCGGGTCGGTGCCCGCTAAAACGCCCACCACATTTTTTGCAGGAATCAAGGTTTTCTTCACACCATTAATTTTAAGATTGCCTCTTACCGGAGCATTACTCTTAAGTTTTTCAAGCACCCCATTCTCAGAAGATTTTATCCACACAACGGGAATGCCGCTGCCCTTATTTAATTCAGTGCGCGTGTTACTTCCAAAATAATTTACCAACCCCGGCCACGGAATTGGAAGCGTTACTACCAATTCAATCAACCCTATCGCACCCAACTTTTGTGCACGCTCTGCTTTTTCATCAGATATTGAAAATACACTCATGGGATTTTCCATATCGCGGGCCCCGGCTAACGCTACCACCATTTTACCTCGCACTTCTTCGGTCATCTCTTCTTTAGAACCATAGCCTACATAATGTAATTCTCCATTCCATGAAATGTTATCGCCATTCATCACTAGCAAGCTTTGCTTTAAGGAATAGGTTGCAGTATCAATTTGAACTTTCGCTTCAGTAGCCGCAGAAATACTTTGTAATTGAACTTGCTGAAAAAAATCAGCTTGTCCGGGTGCGGGTTTTAATCCCAGTTGTCTGAAATAGGCGGCAATATAATTCGCGGCAATATCCAATTCCGGTGAGCCTGTATCGCGACCACGCATTTCATCGGCACTTAAAAATTGCAGGTGAGCCTCTGCCTCACTTGTGCGCACTGCCTTTGTAATTTCGGCTACCGGATTTTTTTGTGAATATGAATTGAGCGCAGTTAGCCCAACTAAAAATAAGATTACTATTTTCTTCATTAAGGTATAATTGGTCGTGGTGTCATTGAAAGGCCGACAAGTTAGGCAGCCTAAGGATAAAAAAGAAACAATTTCAAATGGTGGCGCCCTGACAACTTGATCCAGCACCGGCTGTGCAGCCATAACAATGCTGTCCGGTAATAATTGTACGGTTTTCTAATTTCGTCAGATCGAATTCTGAAAGATGTTGAGCAGAAGATTGTGTGGTTTTTAATCCAAGCATCTGGTTAAAATCACAATCATAAAGAAAGCCTTCCCAATCTACTGAAATGGTATTGCGACACATCACTCCACCAACTGCCGCGGGATTGAATGCATTCACCAGTTTCTCCATATACTCCTCATAATTTCCTGATTCGATCAGAAAGTCGAGAAACCTGCTTATCGGAATGTTGGTAATAGTAAAAAGACTGTTGAAGTCGATGTTAAAATGTTGCTTGAGTTCATTTTTAAAATCGCGCTCAAGTTGTGCCTGGCTGCCGGGTAAAAAGGCCCCCACCGGATTATATACTAAATCCAAAATCAAACCAGAATCTGCCTGCCCATAACCGGCTTCATTAAGTCTATGCAGAGCATCAATCGAATCTTTAAACACTCCTTCACCGCGTTGACGATCTGTTTTGCCCGCATTATAAAACGGAAGTGAGGACACTACGCGCACTTTATGCTGTTTAAAAAATTCAGGCAAGTCGTAATACTTGGGATTAGCTACAATGATGGTGAGATTGGAACGTACGATTATTTCCTTTACACCGCGTGCATGAGCTTCACTTACAAACCAACGGAAGTCAGGGTTCATTTCGGGTGCACCACCGGTAATATCCAGTGTGTGAATCTTTGATTTTTCCAACACTTCCAGACATAACTGCATGGTTTCGCGCGTCATGATTTCCTTGCGATCGGGGCCAGCATCTACATGACAATGCTTACAGGTTTGATTGCACATGTAGCCAACATTCACCTGAAAGATTTCAATCTTCGAAGACTTTAACGGATATAGACCAAGACTCTCTAGCTTATTTTTAAAAGTAGGCAACACACCTTGCTTGAAAATACTATTGTCGAGTATCTGTAACTGGCGCTCCTGATTGGCAAGCTCGTGATGACGT
>JALOMN010000107.1 GCA_025455445.1 Cyclobacteriaceae bacterium | reverse complement strand
TTACTTTAACGGGTACTTGCAACTAAAACCGGTAGACACAAATTCATTTTACGATCGCAACACCATCATACAGGTTTTTGACCAGAATCATTTTAACCTGGTAATCATTGAAGTATTCATCTTCATCTTTGTTTTACTGTTAGGTATTTTCAAAGACTATCCCTCTTTTCAAATACCGGCAGCAGGCAGCTTTATTTTGTTCGTCACCATTTTTGTAATGTTATCGGGTGCATTCTCGTATTGGTTTGGCGGATGGTCAGCCACGGTAGGGTTAATTTTATTTCTGTTTGTAAATCACCTGGTGGGCGAAGATTTCTTTGATAAAAAATACGAAGCCTTTGGGCTAGATTATGGAACTGTCAATGCAGATTATTCGGTAGCTTCTATAAAAAATCACACGGATGGCAAAGCAATTGAAGAAGACCGACAGGCATTGCTTATTCAACTCGAAAACTGGAGACAAAAATTTGACACAAAACCAAAAATGGTTTTTCTATGCGCGAGTGGTGGTGGCAAGCGTGCTTCACTCTGGACGCTCAACGCATTACAAACGGCCGACAGTCTTTCTGCCGGAAGGCTGATGAAAAACAGTGTGCTGATTACGGGCGCCTCAGGTGGATTAATTGGAGCCAGTTATTTTCGCGAACTTAAATTACGCGAACAACAAGGTGAGCAAATCAAACCCTATAGCCAGGTTCATCGCAATAAAATCTCAACAGATAATTTAAATCCACTAATCTTTAGCCTGCTTGCCAACGATTTGTTTGTGGGCTTTACAAAATTTGAATATGCCGGCAAGGCTTATACCCGCGACCGCGCCTTTACATTTGAAGACCAGCTCAATCAGATCACAGAGGGATTGATGGACAAACCTATTCGCGACTATGCGGAGGCAGAAGGCAAAGGTGAAATACCGATGATGATACTTACACCTACTATCGTAAACGATGGACGCAAACTATATATCGCTTCGCGGCCGGTGTCGTTTATGAATTCAGAAATAGAGAATTTTCAAGACTATACCCAGGCGAAAGTAAGCGGCATTGATTTCAATCGTTTTTTCAAAGAACAAGATTCACAAGACCTGAGATTTCTAAGTGCCTTGCGGATGAGTGCTACCTTTCCTTATATCACTCCCAACACCACTTTACCTACAGAGCCTCCCATTCAAATTATGGATGCCGGCATCTCCGATAACTTTGGTATTTCAGATGCAATGCGCTTTCTGTATGCCTTTCGGGAATGGGTGCAGCAAAATACTTCAGGAGTTATCATTGTTTCGATACGCGACTCGCCTAAACTCCGAAAAATAAATGAGAAGAGCTCGCAGACTATCATGGATAACATGACGCAGCCCATCAGCAGTGTGTACAATAATTTTGAAAACTTTCAGGACATCACCAGCGATTTACTTATCGGGCAGGCAAGTTCATGGTTTACATTGCCAATCGATCGGGTTGAAATTGAATATCAGACCGAAAATTATACGAATGTATTGCAGAAGATGGACAGCATTCGCAACAACAGCACACGGGCCTCACTAAGCTGGCGTCTTACTACACGAGAAAAGCAAGGTATTGTGAGTAATATCCACTCCGAAAAAAATAAAGAAGCAATTCAGAAACTGATCAGACTCCTGCAGTAATCTTATTTAGCGGCAGGGCCTTTTAATACCTGGCCGCTGCGGATGCCGGTATGTTTTCCATTATCTATCACGACTTCTCCATTCACAATTACATAGGCAAATCCTTTCGAATAAGCATGAGGCTCTGTAAATGTCGCTGCATCGCCCACGGTAGCTTCGTCAAACACCACGATATCAGCCGCCATGCCTTCGCGCACCAATCCACGATCGCGCAAATTAAATTTCTGCGCAGGCAATGAGGTCATCCTGCGAATAGCTTCTTCCAATCGAATTACTTTTTGTTCGCGCACATAACGACCCAACACCCGCGCATTGGTGCCATAGGCACGAGGGTGTGGCATGCCGGAACCATATCGGGCAATGCCGGCATCTGAAGCAATCATGTTAAATGGATATTGAAGAATTCGTTTAAGATCTTCTTCGTCCATACTGAAATAAACCATTTGCGTGCGGTTGATAGCGGCAATCATTTCCAGAATAGTTTCAGCTTCGTTGGCAGCCTTTGCCTTGCGGCCTTTTAATCTATTAATCTCCGAAATATTTTTTCCATTGAATGTAGTATCCGGTGCGTAGCGAGCAACTTGCGCATAGGAATAATTCTTAAGTTTTTTCTTTTTCAAATTATCCAGCATTTCCTTCTTAATCTGAGCATGAATCTTAGGATCATTCAGTCGCATCTTCAACGAATCACGTCCTCCGCTAAATGCCCACGTGGGTAAAGTTGTGTCAAGTGTGGTGCTGCTTGCCACATAAGGATATTGATCCATCGTTACATCCAATCCTTCCAGTCGGGCACTTTCTACTAACCCAATTGTTTCTTTTGATCGGCCCCAGTTAGGTTTATACGTAACCTTGAAATGAGAAATCTCAACCGGAATGCCAGCTTCGCGGCCAATTGCGATGGCCTCTTTTACTGCATCGGTTACCTGATCACCTTCATCGCGTATGTGCGAAGCATATATGCCGTTATACTGCGCGGCCACTTTTGCGAGTGATACAACCTCGGGAGTTTTGGCGTAGGTGCCAGGCACATAAATAAGCCCGGTAGACATGCCCACAGCTCCCTCCTTCATAGCATTTTCAATTAATTGATTCATCCGGGCTTGTTCCTCCGCAGAAGGGTCGCGGCTTACATCGCCCAGCACTGCCCTTCGCACTGTATTATGCCCAATAAGTGTGGCAATATTTATCGAGGTCTTTACCGAATCGATTCGCTTAAAATAGTTCGCAATTTCAAGATTAGAACCACCACAGTTGCCAGTGACTACTGAGGTAACGCCATCAAAAATAAAATTATCTGCGGTGGGCACTGATAACTCGCTGCCTTCAATATGGGCATGCACATCTATAAAACCAGGCGCCACAATTAAACCCTTTCCATCGAGCACGCGTTTTGCATCATAAGAATCCTTGCGGCCGATAAAGCTTATTTTACCTTGTTGTATGCCTACATCGCCATAATACCATGAATTTCCACTGCCATCAATTATCTTTCCATTCTTAATTAACAGGTCAAACGATTGTGTTTTTGCCTGAACCAAGGTGAGCCCAAGCGCTAAAACGAGGATATACTTTTTCATACATTACAATGATAAAAAATTATCCAAACTAAATGAATGCGATTAATCTAAACGGCTGCGAATATTTAATAACAGGTTTCAAAATAAATGAGTCGCAATTCGATTCAGATAATCTCACCAATTATCAAATGAGTTTAGTAGCTTTACCTTATCAATATTTGATTCAACACCCGTGAGGAAGCAGTTTCGGAATTTCAGGCATAGACTCACAATTTTTTATCGCTGGGCCAAACAAACAATCGCTACATGGATAAACAGTCATGGTAAGCACAGTATGTTGCATGCGATGAAATTCGCCTACGCCACAAGCAACATATTGATTATAATTACTACACTGTCAGCACTTGGACTGATAATTTATGACTTTGGTTTTTATCCTTTTTACAGTCATAACAAGCTGATCTATTCTTTTCTTACCTATGTGCTAGCGGCATTAAAAGCACTCTACCTGATAAGATTTATTTCCGAGTGGGTGGAAATAAAAAAAGCAAAAGCCCACCTCTATAATTTTCTGTTGGTAATATTTACATTTTATCTGGGCTGGGTTTGCAGCAGGATTATCACACTGGAAGAAGTAGAATCCAGCTTATACGTTATCCGGAAATCTATACTCTATATCGGAATCGCTTTTCTCTTCCTAACTGAAGTATCCAGCTTATTGAAATTTATTTACTCTAAAAGGCAAAATCCAAGTTTTGTATTCCTGATAAGCTTTGCTGTAATCATTGCCATCGGCATGCTGTTGTTGATGTTGCCTAACGCAACTACCCATGGCATCTCTCCAATAGATGCGCTCTTCACTTCGGCCAGCGCAGTGTGCGTAACAGGACTTACCGTGATTGATACCGCTCATGATTTTACCATGACCGGAAAAGTAATTATCATGTTACTTATTCAAATAGGCGGCCTGGGAATCATGACCTTCACAGGGCTGCTAGCCTATCTTGCTTCTGGTTCGGTTTCCATCCATAATCAACTTGCATTGAAAAGCATGGTGAGCAGTAATCGAATCAGCAACGTGATTACCATTGTAACCCGAATAATCATAGTGACCTTGTTTTTTGAAGCGGTGGGTGCAATCCTTATTTATTTAAGTGTTGATAAAAATCTATTTGACGACACTATAGATCGCATGTTTTTTTCGGTATTTCATGCAGTATCCGGATTTTGCAATGCCGGATTTTCCACAGAATCAGCAGGGCTGTATACTGAAGTACTTCGCTTCAACTATCCACTGCACATGATCATTGCGCTGCTTGTCATACTAGGTGGAATGGGCTTCCCCATTGTATTTAATATTTTTACTTACCTGCGCATCAAGACACTCAAACTGTTCAACAAATTTTATTACAGAGAAAACAATCAGGAAACTATTACGCGCATTCTTCAAGTCAATTCTAGATTAGCATTAGCCACCACCCTGATTTTAATCATAACCGGATTTGCTGCGTATTTGATGCTTGAACAAAACGGCACGCTTAAAGATCATCAAACCATCACGGGTAAGCTGGTGACATCTTTTTTTGGAGCGATCACTCCTCGCACAGCAGGCTTCAACACTGTAGACATGGCAAAGCTCAGTTTACCGATGATTATGTTTTACCTGCTACTGATGTGGATAGGAGCATCGCCTTCATCAACCGGAGGCGGTATAAAAACAACCACGATTGCTGTTGCTATTCTGAATCTCAAAAGTATCATAAGAAATCGCAAATGCACACAAGTATTCCATACCCAAATAAGTGAACACTCAATAAACAAGGCATTTGCAGTTATCTTGCTATCGCTGCTTACTATAGGAATAGCAGTGACACTCATTTCGGTATATGACAGTGACAAGGGCTTATTGAACATTGCCTTTGAATCCTTTTCGGCTTTCAGTACAGTAGGGCTTACGCTTGGCATTACCCCACAGCTCTCAGATATTAGCAAAGTGATATTGGTGTTTACAATGTTTATAGGCAGAGTGGGAGCATTAACCATTTTAATGGCATTTGTAAGTGAAGCCAGGCCGCAGGCATATCGCTATCCGGAAGAGGAAATACAATATTGAAAATCTAAAATTAGAACTATGAAATTCATTGTGTTTGGTTTAGGAAATTACGGTTCGTCATTAGGCCGTAAACTGGTGGAACTTGGCCATGAAGTAATTGGCGTGGACTCCTCCAGCGAACGGGTTGAAAAAATGAAAAATCGTTTATCGGTTGCTATCATGATGGATGCAACCAACAGAGAGTCTATTCAAGATCTGCCTGCAAAAGAAACAGATGCCGTAGTAATAGCCATCGGTGAAAACGAAGGCACTATTATTCTACTAACTGCGCTGCTGAAGCAAATTGGAGTGAAGCGGATAATCTGCCGGGTAGTTTCCACACTACAGAAAGCAATCCTTGAAAGTATGGGCATTACAGAATTTGTATATCCTGAGCTGGATTCTGCCGAGCGCAACGCCTATACGCTGGACTACCGCGATGTACTTGACTCACACAGGATATGCGAAAAATATCAAATCGCGGAAGTGATGCTACCAGGAAGGTACGTAAACATGAAAGTAAGTGAAATAAACTTCGCAGATAAGTATGAAATAAAACTCGTTTCTGTAAAACGCAACTCGGAAGAAAAAAATATGATTGGGGTGGTTCGTACAAAGAAAAAAACATTAGGCATGATTGGGCCAGACCTGGAACTACATGCAGGCGACACACTCATTCTTTTTGGAGAATCAAAAAACATCAGTGATTTTCTTTTAGATTAGATGCGTGTGAAATGACATCCGCTCAAAAAATCCTCACATTTCTTTCGCAACTTAGAATACAGTCTAAACTTCCAGTTGGTGTTAATATCCTCAACCCCTACAGGCAACAGGAAGTGATGAATCTTTGTCAGGTATTTTAT
>JALOMN010000106.1 GCA_025455445.1 Cyclobacteriaceae bacterium | reverse complement strand
ATGCCTATAATTCCTTTTATGGTTTTAGCACTGAGAAGTATTATTCTTCTGCGCTGAATGCTACCGTGATGATTGACAAGCGCGACAACATGATCCAACCACACAAGGGTTATTATTTAGGTCTGGGATTGCGCAGTGCATATCGGGCTTTCGGAAATCAATACAATGCAAGTATGTTTCAGGGCGAGTGGCGGAGTTTTCATGGCCTGTCAAAGAAAAATCCCACTCACCTGATGGCATTCTGGGTATTGGCCAGTTTTACAAAGAGTGGTGATTTTCCCTATATGATTTTACCCGCCACCGCCTACGATCAACGGGGCCGCAGTGCGCGCGGGTATACACAAGGCCGCTTCCGCGGAAATAATTACATGTATACCGAAGCCGAGTATCGCTTCCCGATTTCAAGCTGTGGCGGAGTGTTGGGTGGTGTTTTGTTTGTGAATGCCACCACAGCATCTAATGAAATACTCGATGTGAAATTATTTGATGCGATACGTGCAGGCTATGGTTTAGGTTTGCGTGTGATGCTCGATAAATATTCGCGTACTAATCTTACAGTGGATTATGGTTTCGGAAAACAATCCAGTGGATTTTACCTTGCGGTGTCAGAGACGTTCTAGTAATTTATTTAGTCCTTATATAAGTAGCGACTTGAGTCAATCCGGATAAATTTTTTTCCAATCTCTTTTCATATCGGCAATCTTCCAATTGTATATCGCAGCATCCTTCAAACCCCTTTCTAGTCTGCCAATTTGTGAATCACGATCGTAAGCCCATTCGCGCACGGAATCAGTATGATGCACAATCATTCCGAAACGAGGATATCCTGTTGCTGTTGTTGTCCATTGCAGCATCTCATAGTCGCCATCGGAATTGCCTGCGGTAAAAACAGGCCGCTTGCCGATGTGTTGATGAATACCAACCGGCTTTCCTTGTTTATCGTCAATAAAATTTATTTCAGGAAGTTTAATTAAAACAGGTCTTCCATTTAGTGTGTCGTATTTTAATTTAACTGAACTGCCCACTACCTGGTCTGGCGGAATGCCGTACACATGCTCCACCCAAGGACGCATAAAATCAACACCTCCACCGGAGACGATGAATGTTTTATATCCATTTGCCCGCAGGTAACTCAATAATTCAACCATGGGCTGAAAAATCATTTCGTTGTAATGCTTTCCGGTTTTAGGATGTGTGGCGGTTGTCATCCAGTCGATGACTGTGTTGTCAAACTCTTCCGTTGTTATTCCAGAATGTGTTGCCATCACAATTTCAAACAAAGCCTTTTCACCACCGGCCAACGCAGTATTCATGTCGCCTTCCAGCAATGCTTTGAAAGGTTGTTCGTTTTTCCATTCGGGATGTTGTGGTGCCAGTACCTTAATCTGATCCAAAGCAAATGCAAATTGAAAATACAGGGGCTGCTCACTCCATAAAGTTCCATCATTATCGAAGCAAGCGATGCGATCTGCTGGCGGAATAAAACCTACACTTCCTTCTTTAGTCGTATTGGTTACAAAGTCAATGATAGCTTGTTTGGTTGGGCCTTCCTGCCACGATGAGAGTGGGTCATTCGTTGAAGTTTCTAAAACCGTTTGCTTCTCTTTCAGATTGCAACCGGCCAGAAGGAATGCAAATAATACCATGGTGTTTCTCATGTGTTCACTTTTTATAAGAAAGAGGCTGTCTCAAAAGTCAGATAATATTGAATTGTCATTCCGGCCCTGAGCCGGAATCCCGTTATGCATGCACAAAACGGGATCGCGGGTCAATGCCCGCGATGACAAAAAGACTTTTGAGACAGCCTCGTTCTATATTTTTTCAATCGGAATTATTACCGTGATCCACCTGCATTTTTCAGTGTCTCTTCAATTTTTGAGAGATTGAAGGAGCCCGGGCTTTGTGAAGGCGGATATTCTTTCATCGACATTAAAAATTTGGCAGCAAGTGACTGAATCGGAACGATTATAAATGGATGATCCAGGAACCAATCGTTATATACGTTCGCGTTGTGCTGTGCTTTTTCAAATGGGTCTCTGCGCAAATTGAATAACAACGGAACCCTTAATTCTGTAAATGGTTCACGCCACACACCGAACGCTTCGCCTCTGTTTTCAAGGAACACCACTTTCCAGTCGTCATAGCGCGCAGCCACAATCTGACCATCATCATTCACATACCAAAACTCATTTCTTGGTGAATCCTTTACTTTTCCTGAGAGGTAATCCAATTGATTATACCCATCAATATGATTGCGATAGTTCCTTCCATTTATACTGGTGCCGGTTAACAGTTTTTCTTTTATATCAGTGGCCCCCGCTGCAGCAGCAAAAGTTGGCAGCCAATCTTCATGCGATACAATACCATTTAATGTGATGCCTGCAGGAAATTTACCAGGCCAACGAACAAATGTAGGAACCCGGTAAGCTCCTTCCCAGTTTGAATTTTTTTCACCTCTGAACGGAGTAGTTCCGGCATCCGGCCATGTGTTGTAGTGTGGACCGTTGTCGGTAGAGTACATCACCAGTGTGTTATTGGCTATTCCCAATTCATCCAGCAGTTTTAGTAATTCACCCACGTGCATGTCATGTTCCACCATACCATCGCTATACTCATCCTGACCAGATATTCCTATATGCGATTCTTTTACGTGTGTGCGAAAGTGCATGCGTGTTCCGTTCCACCAGCAGAAGAAGGTTTCACCTGCTTTCACTTTACGTGTAATAAAATCTTTTGCAGCTGCCACTGTTTCATCATCAATGGTTTCCATTCGCTTTTTAGTAAGTGGTCCTGTGTTTTCAATTGTCTGACCACCTTTGCCATCAGATTTTGTTTTTAACACACCACGCGGACCGAATGTCTCACGGAATGTTTTGCCATTGGCCAACTTCATGTCACCCGGATAATCCCTGTTCTCCGGTTCTTCCTCTGCATTTAAATGATATAGACTTCCCACGAACTCATCAAATCCGTGCATCGTAGGTAAGTGTTCATCCAGATCGCCCTGGTGATTTTTTCCAAATTGTCCCGTAGCATAGCCTTGACCTTTCAGTACGGTGGCCATGGTAACATCGGTCTTTTGCCATCCTTCCTTTGCTCCGGGCAATCCAACTTTAGTCATTCCTGATCGAACGGGCACAGAACCACTGATAAAAGCTGCGCGACCTGCTGTGCAGCTTTGCTGCGCATAGTAGTCGGTAAATGAAAGGCCTTCATTAGCAAGCCGGTCAATGTTGGGAGTCCGGTAACCCATCATGCCACGGTTGTTGTGGCTGATGTTCCATGTGCCGATATCATCACCCCATATTACTAAAATGTTAGGACTGCCTGCAGGTGGTTTAGTGAGGTTGGCTACTGGAGGCGCAGGGGTAACAACCTTGGTAGCCTTTTTCTTTTGCTGAGCTTGAGCGCCAAAGGCAGCCAATAGCAATAAAAAGGTAAGCAACGTGCCATATCGATTTTTCATACAGAATAGGGTTAATAATGGTTTTTTTGACCGGTTTGTTAAAAGTTGCGATTATAAAGAATTGTGATTTATCTTAATTAAGATACATAGTTTCGTAAATAAAATACACCCTAAGGGTTATATAAAGGAATGCAATCGGAACTGGGAGCAGTTAATGTATCAATTTGGACAAAATGAAACATATAAACCCCAAATTTTATCCAGACAAAGCAGAGGCTAATGGTTTGGTTGATCAATATGAAAGTACTCGGAGGGTGTCATTCCGGTAATTTTCTTAACTGTTCGAATAAAAGTAGCGCGTGAGCTAAACCCGCTTTCAGCTGCAAGGGCTTCAAGTGTTTTCTGTTTAAGATCACCGTTTTCAATCAGATTCCGGATATGGTGGATGCGATAATCGTTGATAAACTCATTAAATTTTTTGCCCTCTGCCTTATGAATCAGCAATTGCAGGTGATGACGTGGAATACCCGCCTCGCGTGCCAAATCATGAAGTTTTAAATCTGCGGTGAGATACCGTTTCGAAGTGAGCAGGTACTGGTTTACCTGGTGTTTATAATCAAAGATGAAAGCTGGTATTTCAACAGGAGCTTCCGGTAAATTCGATCCATCCGAATGAACCGGCTCTTCGGTATTGATTTGAGATGAATTACTCATCATCGCAGGTTGGGGCAGTCCATAGAGGATTTCAGGTCTGAAAAAGAGAAAGAAGCTGACAATCGTGAGCAATAGCAGGAATACAATCGACAACGCCATCGACCTCACATCCGGAGCGATGAATTGAAAAGTAAGAAAACAAATTACGGCAATGCCGATGATTGCATTGACCACAGTAAATACCTTTAACCAACGCAGCGTACTCTTGTACGCTCCGTCTTTAATCATTTGATTGGCATTCGACTTGCGAATCAATCGCCACATAGCAATCGCATAAATTATTGCCATCGTGCCCCGAATAAGGTTGTGCGCGAAAGGAGGAAGCCAACCCTCATTATGAGCATAAATATCAATGTGTTGACTCACTACAGATTTGATAATTAATATTTTTTCTTCTGCACGTTGAAAATAAAAGGGCAACATTTCGATGAGGTGAACAAAGGCCGGAATGAAATGCAGATAATCTTTTTTTTGAAGATGTGATCGATCCGATAAAATAGTCTTCACATACAGATAGGCGGCCGGAAACATAAGGTAATACAGTGGGCTCGGGAGCCTGTAAAAATGAGGAACACTTAAAATCATTCCACTTTCCACTACCGTAATTACAAAGGCAATCATGCAAATGCCCAGCAGGTTAATACCCAATAATAGATTGGCAGTTTTAAAGGACTTATTTTTAAATATGAGAATAGCAATGGCAATTGTGCCGTGCAGCGCAAAAGCAAAAAGAAAAAACCAACTAAGTTGAGAGATGCCTGCGCTCATTCACTTGTATAAACCACTAAAATAAGGAAGTTTGATTGAATAGTGAATTGCTATACTATGCTAGCAGTTTAATTGATTGCCGGGCCTGTGTACTCAAGAATCGAAAAATGTTTACTCAAAGCAGGTCAATGTTATTTTAGAATGAGAGCTCATAAACAGGTAAGTGATTGCTGAAGACACTAACTACAAATTTCGGTTTATCAATAGTTATTTTGTACGAACAAATTCTACCTCAAAATTTTGTCCTTGCACCGCCTGATAATAATTACCGGTCATTCGGTTTTCTGAAGGGAAGAAATTTAAGGTATAGGTCGATCCCGGATAGTTTACATCCCGCAATTCAACGATTACAATCAGTTTGCCATTTTTTTGTTGCCATTCGGCATGGCCTACGTTGATAGGATTTGGGTTGAAATAATTTGCTTCCAGTTTCCCTTCTGCTCCGGCACTTTTAATTTCAATCACATAGGCACCTTCACTGTCGGTGCGCGTCCAGCGACCCACCAGAAGATTCTGATCTGCTTTGGCAGGAGTGTTGGATGACACAGATGAAGTGGTTGTATTCTTCGTGCTTTTATCAGCGCGATTCATTTGCCAGATAACACCGCTCGCTCCGGCAACTATAATTACAAGAATGACGATCCATAAAGGGCTTTTCTTTTTTTCAACCGATGTGGACTTCTGCTTATGTTGTGGCTTGTTGCTATCCTTCTTTTTCATGGTGCAATCTAACTTAATTTATTTTTGGGTGTTGATTTTAATTCGATGTGTTTATTCGTTGTTCTGTTGTGTTCAGATTTTCATTATCTTGTTATGGCCAACAATATAGCTGAGTATAACTGTAAACATTCATTTTATGTCAACCTATTCTCAAATTTACATTCAAGCGATATTCGCTGTAAAAGGAAGGGAAAGTTTAATTCGTTCCGAATGGGAAGATCTTCTTTATAAATATATTGCGTGCATTGTTAATAACACTACTCCAACGGAGTCGAACAATTATCAGAACGGATAACCTATTGCAATATTGATGGCAGGTTTCCAGAAATTATATTCTGTCGTCCATCGTTCGCCCGCGGGCAGATAAGGCGTGCGGACTGTGTACGCAAAGTCAAGCCGCGCTACCAGAAAATCAAAATCCCATCGCAAACCCCAGCCTGAACTAATCGCAATCTCATCTATAAATGTATCAAACTTAAAATTTCCATCGGGCCTGGATGGATCTTCTTTATACAACCAGATGTTACCAG
>JALOMN010000105.1 GCA_025455445.1 Cyclobacteriaceae bacterium | reverse complement strand
GTGAAACCTTGTACAATAATGCGGGAATCTTTATTAACTAATACGCTCATAAGAAAAAGGTTAGTACGCAAAATTAGGAGAATATAATTGCCTGACAAGCGCCTGTTTTGCAGATGTAGACAATAAAAAAGCCCCGTATTGAGCGAGGCTTTTATGACTGGTTATAAGAATTAATCAGTTGGGATATTTTAGTTTGTTCCGATATAGGAAATCATCATAGACTTCGCGATAGTATTCATTGTTGGGATCTATTTGAATCAGTTGTTCATAAGAGGTGATCGCATCAATGAACAACATATTTTGTTCATAATAAGATGCCCAGATTAGCGTGTTCAATTCTTCGCTTTCTGGTGATAGCGCACTGTTTAACTCCGCATAGGATTTTTTAATTGATTTAAGCCTGTTGCCTGATAACTTTTTAATCAATCTTGAATCTGAAACGATATTATCCGATTTTAAGCCTACAAATACCAATAGATCGGACTCTGCACCTAACTTAGGGTCGGTTAAGTTCACCTTTAATGAAGTTTCACTAGTTTCAGACTTCATCAGCACTTCACCAAATCTGTTTGTTATTGTCACCACATAGGGTCCTGCAATTTTTGCTTCCCAGTTTATATACACGGTATTATTAAAAACATCTGCGTAGCGGCTTTCAGGCAGGTGAAGCATAATTTCCTGCGGACCACGATGGACGGCAGCGGTGGCCTGCATTCTGTTTTTCTTTTCTTCTTCTGAGTTTTTGGTGAGAATGAAATCAGTGTATTTGTTAAGTACGCTTTTGCCGGGTTTTACCTGCTTTTCGAGATCGTCAATTTTATAGGTGCCGGATCTCTTTTCTTCAAGCGCATCGCCCATTTTATGAACCAGTGCCACAGAAGCATTTTCTGCAATTTTTATTTCATCACCCGATTTCAATAAGGCACCTGTTTTTATAGGGTGCCAGGTTCCGTTGGCATACATTTCATTATGTCCCTTATTGATTAATACCTTAAAGACATAATCCTGCGCGAACGCAAAGGATAGAAAACTAAAAGTCGCGATAACAATAAGAAAAATTTTCTTTTTCATGTTTCACATTTTTAATTTTAAAAAGATAACCCCACCAATTGGCGGGGTTATCAGGTAGTAACCTAATGGAAGTTCTTATTTCGGATTCTTCAATTTATTTCTATATAAGAACTCGTCATAGATCTCACGATATGATTCGTTGGTAGGATCTAATTTCATTAGTTCTTCATAGCATGAGATAGCATCTATAAATAACTTGTTTTGCTCATAGAAAGATGCTTGTATGAGTTTGTTGAGTTCAACGTAATCTGGACTTAACTCATTATTAAGTTCAGTATATGATTTCTTAATGGTTTCATAGCGGCCAGAAGATAACTTTTTGATTAGATATGCTTCTGATTTTTTCTTACTGTCACTCTTCACTTTAACAGTAATTAAGATGGCTGTTTCGGAAGATAATTTAGGATCATTCAGATCAACTTTTACGGAAGCTTCGGGTGTTTCAATTTTTGCCAACTCTTCATCAAACATATTGGTTAATGTAACAATGTAAGGGCCTTTTGCACTAGCTTCCCAATTTACATATACTGTAGAGTTGAAAATTTCTGAGTTTTGGTTTTCTGGCAGAAATACTTTGATGTCTTCCAAACCACGGTGCACTGCCCCGGTGGCACTCAACCTGTTTTTCTTGGCTTCCGCTGAATTACTGGAAAGCATAAAATCAGTGTATTTATTAAGTACACTTGGAGTTGATTTCATTCGCTTTTCAAGCTCTTCGATTTTATAGGTGCCTGCCTTTTTTTCTTCCATGGCATCACCGGTTTTATACACCAAAGTAACCTGAGCGTTTTCAGCGATTTTAAGTTCATCGCCCGGATTTAGAATAGCCCCTGTTTTAATAGCCTGCCAGTTGCCCCCTGTTTTTATCTCATTCATACCTTTGTTTATCAATACTTTAAAGGTATAGCCCTGCCCAAAGGTAAGTGTGGCAGTTAAAAGGAAGTAAAAAACCAAGAGAGTAGTTCTCTTTTTCATATTTCTCATGTTTAAGTTACGAAAATAACAAAAAATCGTGCCAATGACGATTTTTTAACTTTATACCTCAGCGGGCTGTTTGGTAAGTCTTCTTTTATCATTCCATGCCAAAATCTGGTTTTGGAAGCCTTTATAGATATCATAACAAGGACCTACCAGGGCCGAGGCAGCCAGTGTAAGACTAAGTTCCAGCTTCATAGACCAATTTACAAAGGCATACACAATTAACCCGGAAATTGCCAAAATCTGGATAACCTGTATGGTTACGGAAAGCGTATCAAACCACATGGGTAAGCGTTGGTCAACAATTATGAAAAGACTAATGGTAAAGAAACAGATAATAATAGCAATCATATATTGCGTCCAATCTGTTAATTCTCCTATGTAATCTTCATTCAAAATCATGGCAACGATATTCGCGTGAATTACTACTCCAAACATATCCGGGTTGGCTCTGCCAGCTACCTTTTTGTTTAGCGGTGTATAATATTTATCATCCCACGCGGGATCGCCAAATTGTTTTCCCATGAAACCCATAATCACGATTTTGTCTTTTAACAGGCTGGAATCGAAATCCTCTCTTAGCAGTTGGTCAACATCCAGCGCGAAAAACATGCCCGGATAATTAGTGGTTGAAATGGCCTTATCATGAATTGTTTTTAACCGTACATCCTGCATTTCAACATTGCCACGGTAATTGATAATTTCTTCTTCTTTAGTTCTCGCTAAGAAGCGTTTGGTTTTTTCCGGATCATACTGCATGCAAAGTTGCACAGCAAAGGCCAACTGCTCTTCTCCATTTACGTCATACCTGGGCACGAATGAGCGGCATTGCTTGACGTCTTCCTGGTAATCGGCATTAGTCACCAGGTTGGCAAAGCCATGTTTCGCATACATACTGAAGTTCAGATCAGAAAACTCCAGCGAATCATAAATATCAATTGCTTCCGGGTCATTAGCTTTTTTTGTGGTTTGCAACAATTTTGAGACTAACACCACATTTCCTGCTTCTTCGATGGCGTTCGCTAAAAGGACATTACCCAGTGTATCTGCCAATGCCGGACAATTTTCCAAATCTCTTAGCCTGCCTTCACAATCGAAATAACTATCGATGCCAATTACCCTGGGCTTGTAGCGGTTAATAATATATAACTGAGCGGCAACTTCCCGTCTGCTAAGCTCACCAAGATTGACGATCACAATTCGTTCATCTACCTTAGGATCTTCACGCAATTTTGAAAATGCATAGTCGGTCATTTCAAAATCCTTCAATGCTTGTGAAAATGGGTCGAAGGCATTGAACATTTTCAGATCGGTAAGTTTGTTTACCAACCACATCATCGTAAAGACGAAAATGGTGATATTGAGGCATTGAAACCAAAATCTCTTCATGATCAAGGAAGTTAAAGAGTAAATTTAGAAATTTACCTCATATCGTTTCACAATTTATACCTTTCAATTGGCCCTCAAACCCGCATTTAAGGATTTTACTGAGCAGATACCGCAAGGCAATATTGTATTGTTAGCGCAGGCAATCACATTGGCAGAAAGCACCCGCAGAGAGGATCGCACGCTGGCTGAATCGCTCATAGAATATTTTTTGCCTTATACCGGCCGCGCAATTCGCATTGGCATCACCGGTGTGCCGGGAGTAGGAAAGAGCACCTTTATAGAAGCGTTTGGAAAGCATTTGACTTCATTAAAAAAACGAGTTGCCATACTGGCGATTGACCCCAGCAGCGCGAAAACACGGGGTAGTATTCTTGGTGATAAAACCCGCATGGAAGAGTTGGCTAAAGATCCGCTCGCATACATACGGCCTACCGCAACAGGTGCAGCCTTAGGTGGGGTTGCCGATCGCACGCGTGAAGCCATGTTACTTTGCGAAGCAGCGGGCTTTGATGTGATTATTATTGAAACGGTAGGTGTGGGGCAATCAGAAACTGCGGTTCGCAACATGGTTGATTTCTTTTTATTGCTGATGTTACCCGGAGCAGGTGATGAACTTCAAGGAATAAAAAAAGGTATCATGGAAATGGCAGATGCCATTGTGATTAATAAAGCTGATGGTGATAATAATAAGTTGGCGAACCAGGCAAGAACTGATTTTCAATATGCACTGCATTTATTTTCTTTGGCCGAATCGGGATGGAGCCCAAAAGTATTGACGGCATCTTCGATTGAGCGAACCGGGATTGCTGAGGTGTGGGAGTTGATTTTAGAATATTCAACATTCACCAACGCCAACGGATATTTCGGGTTACAAAGAAAGCAACAGGATTTGGCGTGGTTCAGAGAGAGTGTGCAACATTTACTTACTCAACGATTAGTTGACAGAATTGAAGTAAGGGATGCAATTAAACTAATGGAGACTCAAATTATGGATAAGAAAATTCTCCCATCGGCAGCGGCCAATAAGATTGTTAATACTTTTTTACCTTAGTTTTTTTTATTTCCGCTTCATAAGGACAATGCCGGCAACCGCGTTGGCAACAATAGCCGCGTTTTAAAAGGAAAGAAGCGGTAAAGACCATCAGCCCATTTTCAAGGTAATAGTCTTCAGTTTTCTGGGTATTAATCTTCTTTCTACTCATGATTATTAGAGTCGGGTCTTCAACTAAAGTTTAAATTCAGTCAATTATGACAAAAAACTTCTGCACTTTGTATATATGAAGATTCTTAACATTGGTTGTGAGAAAATGTTTTGAAGAGAGTGGTTAAGGTTTCGGAAATAATTTTTACCAGCTGCTGGTTCAGTATGTTGAAATTGAAAAAGATATTCTCATAAGTCAAATGAAATCACAAGGATGAGATTTGTTTTTCCTTATTTTCTTAATCTTGCAGTTATGACTTTGAAACTCAACATTTTTATTATTTGTGCTGTGGTGGTAGTGTGGTCGTGCAATTCAAAAACAGACAGTACTCAACACGCAACTTCAGACTCACTGAAATATGCAGTCGGATTTTCAGTAACGCAACTTGGTAACAGTAAACTGGTTACTGTAAATTATCCCTACCAGGGAGCTCAGGATGGTTATCAATACTTGTTAGTGCCAAAAGGTGAAAAAATACCTGACCACACTGCCAGCGTACAAGTAATTCAAACTCCGATAGAAAATATAGTTTGTACATCCACTACTCACATACCATTGCTGGATTATATTGATGAAACTAATTCATTGATTGGCTTTCCTACAACCGATTATATCAGTTCAGAAAAAATGCGGGCAAGAATTGATGCAGGTGAAGTTACCGATTTAGGAATAGACAAAGGAATGAACATTGAAGTGCTTTATTCATTGCATCCTGATTTGGTGATGGGCTACACGATGAGTAAAGACTTGGGCCAACTAAAGAAAATTCAGGAGCTGGGAATACCGGTTGTAATTAATGCAGAATACCTGGAGAAGCATCCGTTGGGTAGAGCTGAATGGATTAAGTTTATGGCCCTTTTTTTTGATAGAGAGAAAGAAGCAGATTCTGTATTCAATGAAATTGAACGTGCTTATTTGGCAACTCATGCACTTGTAAAGCATATCGAAATTCAACCGTCTATATTAAGCGGAGTTGTTTATGGCGACACCTGGTTTATGCCGGCAGGACAAAATTATGCAGCTAAACTTTTTGAGGATGCGGGATTGAATTATTTATGGAAGGAAACAGATTCTAACGGATTCCTGGAGCTGAGCTTTGAATCAGTGTTTGAAAAGGGCAAGGATGCTGATTTATGGATTGGTGTCGGCTCCTTTACTACATTAGCCGAAATGAAAGTGGCCGAAACGAGGTATTCGTTGTTTTCTTCTTTTACGAATAGTCGGGTATTTACATACAATGCGCGGAAAGGTGCAAAAGGGGGCAGTGAGTTTTTAGAGTTGGGTTATTTGCGACCAGATTTGATTCTAAAAGATCTTGTGAAGATTGGTCATCCGGATAAGTTGCCGGACTACGAATTATATTTTCATCAACAGCTTAAATGAGATGTCCTGCACCTTACAGGTGAAGGACATCTAGCTCGAGTTGTCCTACACTTTAAAAGTGTAGGACAACTTATCTAGAGAGCTTTGCGCAGATACACGTTTCCATATTTCGACTCGAAGCT